>CAKRWK010000010.1 GCA_934417455.1 uncultured Eubacteriales bacterium | reverse complement strand
CCTATCACTTTGTCCGTTTTTATACTTTCACCGTTCCCTATATGAAGATACATACCGGCCTCCTTCCACCCGTATGACATGTTCCACGTGTCCGGCCGCGTTATCTTTGTTGCAGGCTGTCATAATGACCTGTTTTCCTTTGATTCCGTAAAAAAGAAATTCTCTTCTTTTTTCGTCAAGTTCCGACATAACGTCGTCGAGCAGATATACGGGATATTCTCCGGAAAAATCGCGACATACCTCACCTTCCGCATATTTCAGCGCAAGGACGGTGGATCTCTGCTGTCCCTGCGACGCAAACTGACGGACGCTGATGCCGTTGATAGTTATATCGAGGTCATCTCTCACAGGGCCGAACAGCGTACTTCCGGCCGCACACTCACGGACAATGTTTTCGGAAAGAAGCGCTTTATACTGTTCTTCTATTTTTTCTCTGTCATCCGAATCTTCTCTTATATCGTTCTTATAACGGACAAAAAGTTCTTCTTTTCCGTCCGACATGTCCGACATCATACGCGCCGCATATGTATGAATTTTTTCCGCGTATTTTTTGCGGAAGCCGTAAATATGGGACGCATAACCGGCTACGGACGCCGACCAGGCCGAAAGTTCCGACAAGTCGACGGGATTTCCTTTTTGCGCCTGACGGAGGAGACAGTTTCTCTCCTCCATGGCACGTTTATAGTCGGCATATATTTTTACGTAAACAGGATAACACTGTGAAATTCCGATGTTCAGAAAATTTCTTCTCTCTTCCGGACTTTCTTTGACGAGTTTCAGGTGATCGGGAGTAAAAAGAACGGCTCTGAAATTTCCCATGATGTCCGACATTCGTCTGACCGGGGCTTCGTTTCTGAATTTTTTTCTTGCACCGTCGTAATACCGGTAGTCCATAGTATTCTGTCCCGTCACGTCTTCATATCCGATGTGAAGAGAAAAACCTCTCTCTCCCATCATGACAAGGTCTTTATCTGCCGTGCCGCGGAACGAGCGTCCGCCGGCAAACATATAAATACCTTCTATTACATTGGTTTTTCCCTGCGCGTTGTTCCCGAGCAGAAGATGAACGCCGGGACCGAATGTAAGGGAAGCAGACGGAATGTTTCGGAATGTTTCCGCCCCGAACGTATGAAGAATCATGAAATCAACCGTTCATACGGACGGGAAGAATCATATAGAAGAAAGAAAATTCTCCGTCTTTGTCGGTCGGTTCTATAGTGATGGCCTGCGTGGGACTCTTGCAGGTTATTTTCAGATTTTCTCCTTCCGCCGCTTTGACACTGTTGATAAGATAACGGCAGTTGAATCCTATTTCGAGATTTCCTCCTTCATGAACGCAATCCATTTCATCGTAAACTTTTCCGTTAACGGAAGAAGATGTCAGAGAAAGAAAATTATCTTCTATGCCGATTTTGACATAACTTTTTCCGCTGCCCTGTATCTTCTCTTCGGCAATGATGTTGGCGCGCTCGAGACCGTCAAGAAATCTTTCTTTGTCGACGGTAACGACAATGTCGTTATCCTTCGGCATCAGACGTTTGTATTCGATATACTCGCTGTCAATGGTGCGCGTAAAGAATATCATATCCCCGAGCTGTACAATAGCATGTTTTCTCGACAGGTAAACGGATGCTTTTTCCTTGTCGGAATCGGGAAGAATTTTTGAAATTTCAGACAGCGCGTGACCGGGAATAATGAAAGAAAGTTGTTCTTCGTTTTCCTGTCCCAGGTAAGAAATTTCACAGGTTTGACGGCAAACCGAAAGCGTGTAACTGTCGCAGGAAACCACTTCCATTCCGTCATTTCCAATCTTAAAAAACGCACCGCAGAGCATAGGACGGCTGTCCTGTTCCGCAACGGAATGAGACACTTTTCCTATCATCTTACGGAGAATGCCGCAGGATACGGAAAATCCTTTATCCGTCGTGAGTTCGGGAAGATTGGGAAATTCTTCTCCCTTCATAACAAACATAGAGAAGGAAGATTTTCCGGAAGAAAGAGTCAGATTACATTTTTCATCCACATCAACGGTAATGTCGTCCCCGTCCGGCAGGACGCGTACGGTTTGTGTCAGTCTCTGTGCGTTGACAATATAGGAGCCTTCTCTTTCGATATGTACATTATGGAGCGTAATACGCATGCCCTTGTTCATATCATAGGAAGAAAGTTCAACGGTATCTTTTCCCGTTGTTTCTATCAGAATACCTTCAATGGCCGAAATCGTATTCTTGTTGGAAACCGTTCCGAGCATGGGAAGGATACTGTCCTGAAAAATGTCTTTTGGAAGGGAGAATTTCATAAGTGCCTCTTTTCTTTTTTTCAGTGTTGACGCCCGGCGGGCGAAGGAAAGTAAAAATATGTTTTGGTAGCGGTAGCAGTAGTAAGGGGTGTGAAGTCTGTGGAAAAGTGCCGCGGAGGGCTTGTACATACGGATTTTTTCCGCACCGTCTATGTGGGATTTCCCGTGGAGTCGGAAAGGAAGACTTGCCCACGTGATTTCCCTCGTTTTTTCACATGCGGGTCAACGGCTTTTTCACGGTTTGTTTTCCACATATACACAGGAAAATCGGGAAAACTTATCCTTTGATTTCTTTCAGAAGCGCCAGCATTTCCGCATCGGCGTTCTTGACGGTTTTCAGATTGATTTCCACTTTTTGAACGGAAGCCAGAATGGTCGTGTGGTCGCGGTTGAAAATTTTGCCGATTTCTTTCAGGGACAGACCTGTTTCATGACGGATGATATAAATGGAAATATGCCTTGCGTTGGCAATCGTATCTGTCTTTTTCTTTGATTTGATGTCTTCCACGCTGATGCCGTATTTTCTTGAAACGGCGGAAAGAATGCGTTCCACCATCACGGAAGTCGGCACGTTACCGGGGTCTATGATGCTGATAACCTCGTCGATTTTTTCTTTCGTGATAGGGGCGCCGCTCAGAGAACAGATGGCATTGAGACGTTTGAGAACGCCTTCAATCTGGCGGATGTTATTCTGCAGCCGTTCTGCCATGTAATCTATCATTTCCTGCGAAACATGGAGGTTCATGGAATCGCATTTTTTCTGAATGATGGCGGTACGGAGTTCAAAACTCGGCGGCTGAACGTCCGCCAGCAGTCCGCCTTCAAAACGCGTACGCAGTCTGTCTTCCAGCGGTTTGATTTCTTTCGGCGGTCGGTCGGAGGTCAGGATAATCTGTTTTTCCGCTTCATAGAGAGTGGAGAATGTATGGAAGAATTCCTCTTGGGTGGATTCTTTTCCAGCAATAAACTGAATATCGTCTATCAGAAGGACATCTGCTGTGCGATATCTGTCCTTAAAGGCGGCGGTCGTACCGCTCGATATACTCTGAATCAGTTCATTGATGAATTCCTCGCTCTTTTTGTAGACAATTTTTAAATTCGGGTGGTTTTTCTTTATGTAGTTGATGACGGCGTAGAGAAGATGGGTTTTTCCGAGTCCCGAATGACCGTAAATGAAAAGGGGATTATAGATGGTGGGTTCTTTGGCAACGGCAAGGCAGGCGGCCCTTGCAAACTTATTGGATTCGCCTTCGATAAACGTGTCAAACGTGTATTCTTCCAGTAAGGATTTTTTAGAAGAATCCTTCAGAAAGTCCGTAATCTGCGCGCCTTTTTCGTCTTTATCGGAATCGGAGGAGGGGGGAACCGGCGGCGCGGGGTCAAAAGGACCGCCGTCCGGAAATTTTTCGTCTTTGTCTTCGGATTCGATAAAAATTTCCACATCGAATCCAATCACTTCCGCGAGGGATTTTTGGATGGTGTCCTTGTATTTCGTACTCAGAATTTTTTTGCGGAGTTTGGTGGATGTGCTGAAAAGGGCACGATCTTCCGAAAGTTCGAGAAGTTTCAAATCGGCAAACCAGAGGTCAAAAATAGATTGTGTGTAGGACACTTTGTTTTTTATGACGGGAAGCAAAGCTTCCGTTATATTCTGAAGTTCGTCCATTCTTCTCTCCCTATGTTATCAAAACATTACATTGTTCTTCCAACATATTATAACATAATATAGATTAAAAATCAATAGAAAAAAACAAATCCCTCAAGAATTTTTTCTCGCGGGATTTGTTTTGTTTTCTTTACAGTGAAAATCAGATTTTTTTCACGGAAAGAGTAACATCTTCGCCGTTGACATTCCATTCCTTCGTAAAGGCACCGTCGGACACGGTATTGACGATACTGTCCGCCAGCGTGTCATGCATGATTTCTTCTTTATTCTGCATGACCGTGTGCTCGAGTTTTTCGTTTCCGTTAACCGAGAGGGTGATATGGTCCGTCACTTCAAATCCGGCGTCTTTTCGCATGGTCTGCACTTTGGAAATAATCTCGCGCACGTTGCCTTCTTCGGTGAGTTCCGATGTCAGTGTTTTGTCGATGACAACGGTCAGTTTTCCATCACTGAGAGATTCAAATCCTTCTTTTTGATGCATGTCGATAAGAAGGTCTTCTTTTGTCAGTTCAACCGTGATGTCGGAGAGCGCGAGAAGAAGTTTTCCGTTTTTTTCGAGTTCGTCCATGGCGGCATTTCCGTCCATGGCGGACAGCGCCGTGCGGATCTGACCGAGATGTTTTCCGTATTTCGGACCGAGGGTGCGGAGTTGCGGTTTGAATGTGTACGTCGTGAAGTCGCGCACATTGTCCGTGAACGTCACCGACTTAATGTTCAATTCTTCGGAAATGACGGGAATGAAAGACGCATCGGGAACTTCGTCTGTGCGGACAAACATACGGGAGAGAGGCTGACGGTTCTTGATGGCAGCGGCATTGCGGCAGGCGCGTCCGACGGTGACAATGCGGATAACGTCTTCCATATTCTCTTCCAGCGTTTTGTCAATCATGCTTTCATCGGCGGTCGGATAATCGCAAAGATGAACGGATTCCGGCGCAGATGTATCGACGGAACAAACCAAATTTCTGTACATATCTTCCGTCATAAAAGGAATGAAAGGAGCGGAAATAAGGCACGTTTTGACAAGACAAGTGTACAAAGTCATGTAAGCATTGACTTTATCTATGGTCATATCCTTGCCCCAGTAGCGTTCGCGGCAACGGCGGACATACCAGTTGGAAAGGTCGTCCACGAACATTTCGAGAACGCGGGTTGCCTCGGTTATTTTGTATTCGGAAAGATATTTATCGGTTGCTTTGACGGTGGAATTGAGTTTGGAGAGAATCCATTTGTCCATGACCGTGAGGGAATTTTTGTTCATCTCATGCTTTGTCGGATCAAAGTCGTCAATGTTGGCATAAAGGACGTAGAACGCATAAGTGTTCCAAAGGGTACCCAGGAATTTTCTCTGTCCCTCCGTCACGGCTTCTTTGAAGAAACGGTTGGGAAGCCACGGCGCGGAGTTTGAATAGAAATACCAGCGGATAGCATCGGCACCATACGTTTCAAGCGCCTCAAACGGATCGACGGCATTGCCTTTGGATTTGGACATTTTCTGTCCGTCCTTATCAAGGACATGGCCGAGGACGAGGACATTTTTATAAGGAGCGCAGTCAAAAATCAGCGTGGAAATGGCCATCAGAGAGTAGAACCATCCGCGCGTCTGATCAACGCCTTCGCTGATGAAGTCGGCGGGAAACTGCTTTTCAAAAATATCTTTGTTCTCGAACGGATAATGCCACTGGGCAAACGGCATGGATCCGGAGTCAAACCAACAGTCAATAACTTCGCTGACGCGCTTCATTTCGCCGCCGCAGTCGGGGCAGCGAAGCGTTACGGTGTCGATAAAGGGACGGTGCAGTTCAATGTCTTTCGGGCAGTTGTCGGACATCTGACGGAGTTCCTCCACGGAACCGACGGCATGTCTCTTACCGCAGGAGCATTCCCAGATGTTGAGAGGCGTGCCCCAGTAGCGGTTTCTCGAAAGTCCCCAGTCCTGAATGTTCTCGAGCCAGTCGCCGAAACGGCCTTTGCCGATATTTTCGGGAATCCAGTGAACGGTATTGTTGTTGCGAATGAGATTATCCTTGACGGCGGTCATTTTGATGAACCATGTGTCGCGGGCATAGTAAATCAGAGGTGTACCGCAGCGCCAGCAATGCGGATATTCATGTTCGAATTTCGGCGCGGAGAAGAGTTTTCCCGCGGCTTCGAGATCTTTCAAAACCAGCGGGTCTGCGTCCTTGACGAACACGCCGGCATACGGTGTGTCTTCCGTCAGTTCGCCTTTTCCGTTGACAAGTTGGAGAAAAGGAAGGTCATACTTTTTACCGATACGGTTATCGTCTTCGCCGAAGGCTGGAGCGGTGTGAACGATACCCGTACCGTCCGTCATGGTAACATAACTGTCCGTTACGATGTAGTAACCTTTTTTGTTCTGTTTTGCGGCGACTTTTCCGGAGAAGTCAAAAAGAGGTTCGTATTCTTTGCCGGCAAGAGACGCACCGGGCATCTCTTCGAGAATTTCGTAAGCCGGTGCACCGTCCGAGGAAAGTTTGCCGAGAACGGAATCGAGCAGGGCTTTGGCCATGTAGTAAGTGTAACCGTCGGCGGCTTTGACTTTGCAGTACATGTCCGTCGGGTTGACGCAGAGAGCCACGTTGGAAGGAAGCGTCCACGGCGTGGTCGTCCAAGCGAGAAAATACGCATCTTCTCCCACACACCGGAAACGAACGACGGCGGAACGCTCTTTGACCGTTTTATATCCCTGTGCTACCTCGTGAGAAGAAAGCGGCGTGCCGCAACGGGGGCAGTAGGGAACAATTTTGAATCCTTTGTAGAGGAGGCCGCGTTCGAAAATCTTTTTGAGCGCCCACCATTCGGATTCGATAAAGTCGTTCGTGTAAGTGACATACGGGTGCTCCATGTCCGCCCAGAATCCGACGGTGCCGGAGAAATCCTCCCACATGCCCTTATATTTCCAAACGGATTCTTTGCAGTGAGCAATAAAGGGTTCCAGTCCGTATTTTTCTATCTGCTCTTTTCCTTCAATGCCGAGTTTCTTTTCCACCTCGAGTTCGACGGGAAGTCCGTGTGTATCCCATCCGGCTTTGCGGAGAACATAATCCCCTTTCATGGTGTGATAACGGGGAATGATGTCCTTGACTACACGCGTCAGGACATGTCCGATATGCGGTTTTCCGTTGGCCGTCGGGGGGCCGTCATAGAAAGTAAAATATTTTCCGCCCTTGCGGATGTCCATGCTTTTTTCAAAGATTTTTTCTTTTTCCCAAAAAGCTTTTACCGCTTTTTCCCGTTCGGAAAAGTGAAGGCCTGCGGGGACCTTTTTGTAAAGTTCGCTCATGCGGACAGACTCCTTTATATCTTGCGTTACATTCAACTGTACATTATAAACTTTTTCGCGACGGAAGTCAAGAAATTTTTATTTCACCGTGAGAACGTAGTCCTTTTCTTTCACCGGTTCTTTCGAGGAGAGCGTGATGCGGCGAAGAATATCCGTATCCCAGTTCGGCGCAATGTTACGCGTTTCGGGCTGGGTTCCGTCGGTGTCTTCTACACGCATAACAAGAGACGGGTCGAATGTCACCGTGCGCCCCGCAAGGGAGAAGGAATGTCCGGAGAGCATTTTCGGCGCCTCCGTCGTGAGAAAATGAAATTCGACGGAAGCGGGCTCTTTCATACGGAGCGTATCGCGCAGAATGACCTCTCCGTCTTTCAGACATGCACTTCTGACGTAGGAGACAATGCCGGCCTGTGTGGGATATGCGTGGGCAAGTTCCATGGAGAGTGAACCTGCCTTTTCGTCGTATACGTGATTTTCCGTGTAAGCATTCGCGCCGGCCGGTTGCAGGTAACCGCCGATGGTGGCCACATTGTGAAAATCGGAACGCATCGACCATATGTCATAGCGGCGGTTGCTGAACGTGCGGGCGGTGTAGGCACCTGCGCCGGCGTCGATAAAGACGGGCTTGCCGTCCGCGAACACGATGACGTTGCCGAGGTCGTTGTGATTGTGGCTGACGTCGTTGTCTCCGCCTTTGATGGCAACGTAAAGTCCCTTATCCGTCGCGTTGCACTCGCGGACGGCCGCCAGAACCACGCCGTCAAGCCATACCTTCTGCGGCAGAGAAAAAGGAACGGTTTCCATCGGAGAATAAGAAATTTCGCGGAAGGAACGGATGGGGTGGAAATTCTCCGGAACAGAAGAAATCAGTTTGTTTTGCAAATAATTCCGTGCAAAAGACGTCATCATTTCGGAATGGCAACGCTGTCCCCAGTCGTACATCAGACCGCAGGGAACACCGAGTCTCGAAGGCGAGTCTCCGAAGTTCAGGAAGCGGTTGCCGGTTACGAATACGTTGATTTCGTATTCGCCCATACGGCGGAGAAGTTCGTCGTCGAAAATGTCGATATATCCGCCCGTCATGTCATAGAGAACGCAGGCCGCCTCGAACAGGCAGGCACCGGCGGCACCCCAGTAACTCGGGCCTTCCTCGCATCCGCCGTCGTCCCGGTAGGTGGCAGTGAAATTATCGAGAAGCGGTAGCATATTGCGGACAACGGATTCTCTTTCTTCCGTGTTCTTGCATGTCAGTGCCGTAGTGATAAGTACGTTGGAAACAATCCACGGGTTCCAGTTGTTGACCTTGTGTCCTCCGATACCCGTCCACCACATGGTTTTGAGAAATTCCGGATGGAGCACGGGTTCGACGATACGGCGGTGAAGTTCAAAAGATGCCCGTTCCGTCAGGAAGGAAGAAACGGCGGAAAGTTCGTCTCCGATGAGAAAGAGAACAAACGAAAGATCGGCGCCGGTCGAACCGGAAAAGAGGTCAATGTAATCCACGGTGCCCGTATAAGCATAAGGAAGGTTGCAGGGCACGCCGTCCTTGGCCGGGTTGTGCGCGGGGATCACCCACGTGGTTTCTTCGAGAATCATCCAGAGAAGGTCGGCCGCGCGGTCGGTGAAACGACCTTTTTTCTCCACATGTTCCGCCAGCGCGAGACAGAGCAAGTCGCGGCGGCGCTCAAAATATACTTTTTCAAATTCCGAACGGTTGCCGTCTTTTTTGTAACGCATGTATTCGGTGGCGGTAATGACGGGATACTTTTTATCAAGCAACTCTTCACCGTGCTTTATAATGGAGGGAATCTGTTCTTTCGCAACGGTAAAACCGCCCATATCGGAGGCAAACCGAAAATCTCCGAAGGGGAGAACACGTCCTTTGACGTCATAGTTTCTTTCTTTGAAAATTCTTCTGAAATTCATTAGAAAATCTCCTTATTTCAGTATACTCTAACTATACCTTTTTTCGAATGGAAAGTCAACAGATTCGGGAAAAATTTTTTTCTTCCTATTGACAAAAGAAAAAAAGAAGATTATAATGTGAGTACAATCAAAAAAAGCCTTGACGGGGAAGAGTACGCAAAAAGCACAGCCCGAAAAGAGAGCGGACAGACGGTGAAACGTCCGCGGTGTGCCTGCGGAAGCCGCCTCCGAGCCGCGGGGAGAAAAGAGACATGTCTCTCAGTAAATCCCGACGGGTGCGCCCGTAACAGCGAGCGGGGTCTTTGACTCCATGAGGGACACATCGCGAGGTGCGTCCGATGTCCGGTGGTAACACGGTATATCCGTCCGGGGCGAATTTTCGCCCCGGATTTTTGTTTTCCGCCGAAAAAAATGTATTATATTTACGGAGGACGATTCTATGAAATGGACGTCATTAAACGATTTGCGCGAAAAATACCTTTCCTTCTTTGAAAGCAAAGGTCACCTTCGCCTGCCGAGTTTTTCCCTGATTCCGAAGAACGATAAATCGCTTCTTCTCATCAACTCCGGCATGGCGCCGATGAAGAAATTCTTTACAGGGGAGGAAATTCCGCCCCGTACCCGCGTCTGCACCTGTCAGAAGTGCATCCGCACGCCCGACCTTGAAAGAGTCGGACATACGGCGCGCCACGGCACCTATTTCGAGATGCTCGGAAACTTTTCCTTTGGCGACTACTTCAAAAAAGAGGCGATTCCGTGGGCTTGGGAATTTCTGACCGGCGTTCTCGAAATTCCGGCGGACAAACTCTGGCCGTCCGTCTACAAGGAGGATGACGAGGCGTATGCCATCTGGCGCGATGACATCGGCGTCAGAGAGGACCATATTGTCCGTCTCGGCAAGGAGGACAACTTCTGGGAGCACGGCTCGGGTCCCTGCGGCCCCTGCTCGGAAATTTATTTCGACCGCGGAGAGAAATACGGTTGCGGTTCCCCCGACTGCAAACCGGGCTGTGACTGCGACAGATTCATGGAAATCTGGAACAACGTCTTTTCCCAGTTCAACAACGACGGTGCCGGCCATTACACCGAACTGAAACAGAAAAATATCGATACCGGTATGGGACTGGAACGTCTTGCCTGCGTCATGCAGGGCGTGGATAACCTCTTTGAGGTGGACACGGTGCGCCGTATTCTCGATACCGTCTGCCGTATGGCGGGCAAGACTTACGGTGAGGATAAGAACGACGATATTTCCATCCGCGTCGTCACCGACCATATCCGCAGCGCCACCTTTATGATTTCCGACGGCGTCATCCCGTCCAACGAAGGACGCGGTTATGTTCTGCGCCGCATTATCCGCCGCGCCTGCCGCCACGGAAAATTGCTCGGCATCAACCGCCGTTTCATGAAAGAACTCTGCGAGGTCGTCATCGAACAGAACGAGACGGCCTATCCCGAACTTCCCGAAAAGAGAGAGTACATTCTGAACGTTATCGGGCTGGAAGAAGAGCGTTTCGACCAGACCATTGACGCCGGTCTGAATATTCTTTCCGGCATGACGGAGAAGGCTAAAGCCGATGGAAAAACAGTGCTTGACGGTGCCGAGGCCTTCAAACTCTACGATACCTACGGATTCCCGGTTGACCTGACGCGTGAAATCGTGGCAGAGCAGGGCATGACGGTGGATGACGCGGGATTTTCCGCGCTGATGGAAGAACAGCGCACCCGCGCGAGAGCCGCGCGAGGAAACATTTCCGGATGGTCGGACATGTCGAAAACCGCGCTTTCTCACCTTCCGAAAACGGAATTTGTCGGTTATGACGAGGATACCTGCGAAGGACGGGTGCTGTCTGTTATTGCGGACGGCCAACCCACCGACAGTATGAACGAGGGTGAATGTTCCGTTGTTTTCGACCGTACGGTGTTTTACGGCGAAGGCGGCGGTCAGGTTGGCGACACCGGTACCATAACGGCCGGCGACACTACCCTGACGATTCTTGACACCAAAAAGTCCGACGGCGTATATATTCATATTGTCCGCGTGGAAAGCGGTCGCGTGTCCGTCGGCGATACAATGACGCTTTCCATCGTTAAGGAACGCCGCGCGGCTATCCGCCGCAACCATACGGCGGCGCACCTTCTGCAGGCGGCGCTCCGTCATGTGCTCGGCAATCACGTCGAACAGGCGGGTTCGTATGTCGACGAAAAAGAAGTCCGTTTTGATTTCTCTCATTTCAAAGCCATGACTCCCGATGAAATCGCCGCCGTTGAGGCCGAGGTCAACCGTCATATTCTGGCGGCCGAGCCCTGCACCACGACGGTGACAGACGTCGAGTCGGCGAAAAAACTCGGCGCTATGGCGCTGTTCGGGGAAAAATACGGAAAAACCGTGCGTGTTGTCCGCGCCGGCGAATCTTCGCTGGAACTGTGCGGCGGTACGCATGTGCCGAACACCGGATGTATCGGACTTTTCCGCATTCTCGGCGAAAGTTCCGTTGCCGCCGGCGTACGCCGTGTGCAGGGCGTGACGGGATTGGGTGTTCTTTCTCTCCTTTCCGCGCGGGAAACGTTGATTGCGCAAACCGCCGGACAACTCAAAGCGCAGAATCCGGCCGACATCGCGAAAAAGGCTGCCATCCTGCAGGGCGAAGTCAAGGAACTGAAAAAGAGCCTTGAATCCGCAAACGCAAAACTCGCGGAAGCGGAGACAAAGTCTCTGCTGTCTTCCGCAAAGCAGGTTGGAAAATGTAAAGTTTTGACTGCAAAATTGAGCATGAAGCCCGATGCCGTGCGCACTATCGGCGATACTGTCAAGGCTTCCTGCCCCGATACGGTAGCCGTGTTTGCCACGACGTATGAAGGAAAACTCAACTTCGTGGCGGTAGCGGGTGCCGAGGCCGTGAAGTGCGGCGCGCACGCCGGAAAGATTCTCGGCGAGGTTGCCGCCATCTGCGGCGGCAAGGGCGGCGGACGTCCCGACAGCGCCATGAGCGGCGGAAAAGATTTTGACCGCATCGACGAGGCTCTCGCCCATGCGGAAAAGACGGTGGCCGCCCTGTGATATAGGAGGATCATCCGATGACGCAGAAGAAAGAATCCCTTTGGCCGTATATACGGCTGATTTGGGTTTTTACGCTTCCTCTCATAGCAACATCCGTTTTGCAGTTGCTTTTCAACACGGCCGATACGCTCGTCGTCGGTCGGTTCGGCGGCGACAGCGCCGCCGAACGCGAAGCGGAACTGGCCGCCGTCGGCTCCTGTGGGGCGCTTATCAACCTGATAGTCAACACTTTTATGGGTCTGTCCATCGGGTCGGGCGTCATTGTGGCGCGGAGCATCGGCGCGGGCGACCGCGACCGCGTGGACGATACGTTGCACACGTCCGTGGCGGCTTCGCTTTTTCTCGGTGTTTTCGTGGCGGCGGGCGGATTTTTCCTGTCCCGCACGTTCCTTGTGTGGATGGGTACCGACCCCGCGGTGCTGGATTCGGCCGCTTCCTACATGCGCGCGTATTTCTGCGGCGTTCCCGCCGCCATGGTGTATAACTTCTGCGCTGCCATTCTGCGCAGCGCCGGAGATACAAAGCACCCGCTTGTGTTTCTGACGGCGGGTGGCGTTTTGAATGTGTTCCTCAATCTTCTGATGGTGATCGCATTCCGCCTCGGCGCCGTCGGCGTCGGCATTGCCACGGCCGCATCCAACTGGGTGGCCTGTATTCTTGTGGTTGTTTTCATGATGAAGACGGAGGGGTACTGCCGTCTGGACGTGAAGAAGATACGGCTGCATATGCGGACGTTCGGCGATATTATGGCCCTCGGCGTGCCGGCGGGTCTGCAGAGCGTCGTCTTTTC
>CAKRWK010000009.1 GCA_934417455.1 uncultured Eubacteriales bacterium | reverse complement strand
ATTGTCGGCCTGAAAGAGGCGGGCGACTCGGTCGACCGCCTGATGGCGCTGGCCGCCTTCGGTGACCGGCTTCCGCTGTACGCCGGCAACGACTCGCAGATTTATACGGTGCTCTCTCTCGGGGGACACGGCGTCATTTCCGTCGCTTCCAACGCCTTTCCCCGCGCCGTCGGTGATGTCGCCCGTCTGTACGCAGAGGGTCAGCATGCGGAAAGCCGCAAAAAGCAACTTTCGCTCATGCCGCTGGTACATGCGCTGTTTGCCGAAACCAACCCGACGCCCATCAAATACCTGATGTATCTGCTCGGGCGGTGCCGTCCCGACATGCGCCTGCCACTGGCACTTCCGAAGGAAGAAACCCGCGCGCTTCTGCGGCCGTTTTCCGATATGGCCGATACGTAAAACCAAAAACAGAGACTTCGCCGAAAAAAGCAAAGTCTCTGTTTTTTGTTCCCCGAAAATAATTTTTATCCGGAAACGGAATTTTCTGCCGCATCTTCTGTGTTTTACAGTTTTGACACAAAGCCACCCGTCACACAAAGGGCGGCTGACGCGGCAGATGCTCTTATATCATCCGGAATCCGGACATAAAACATGACAGGAACGCCCTCTTTCACATGGCCGAGATTTTTTCGTATATTGCCAGCACCTCGCCGTCGACATTATACACGGTGATTGTTACACACAAACCTCGGACATCTTTATTCGGATTGATGCCGCAACGATACCCTGCGGAAAAAAGGTCAGGACCGCCAATGACCGTGATGTCGTACACCGTTGCCGCGCGGGACAGCACCGTTCCGCTTGACGGGTTACCGGACGAGGCATTCTGCGCCCGATACGCAACGTAAAGAAACCCCATAAACAAGACCGCTATAACAAGAAACAATACGCCGAGCGTCGCAAGACACCCGCGCGTACCGGCAGAATCCGACACACCGCCGTTCTGCCCATTTGAAGGAGCTCCCATTATATCACCTCACTTTGCAGTCATGCAAAAGGCGTCCCGTCGGAAAAGACAGGACGCCTTTGCCCTCCTACAGCATACAGCAATTTGCCGTGCAAAGCAAGGGACTTGGAATATTTTTCAACATTTTCGGGCATAATGGAAGTTTTTTCAACCCCATTTTTTCGTTGCAAAGAAAACTTTACAGCGAATACGAGGGTGATATTGACGTTTTTATTCAGTCGTCATCCCGCAAAGGACGGGCAAGGAGGATTTTCGCATTGTCGCAGGCAAACCGAATACACTCTTCAAAAACAACCCGTCCGTCTTTGACCGGACAATGTCAAAGCCCCTTCCCAAAGGGGATCTTTCAAATCTCCGTCATGAAAAGAATACGGAAACAAATCGAAAAAAATTTCTTCTGTCATTTTTTCTCCCTTTCAAATTTTCTCATGTTTTTTAATGTAATGGCCGGCATTGTTTTTCGACACCTTCTCGCCATATATGTTGTAATACAGCCTTTTCTTATTGAATTGTTCCTTTGATTTCTTCCCGAAGTAGGGTTTCCACCAAACCAACCAATGCCAATGTGCCGGCTTAAAGCCTTTTGCTGACACGCGGGCATCATCATGCCGTACCGTCTGACAAGTACTCTTTCTTTGGTAAACAACATGTTTGGCATCGCTGGCTTTTTTTCTGCGCCAGCCTTTTTTGAGCAACCGCTCGTGTTCATCGGGCAAATAAGAGCCGGAATAAATTTTGTAATGCCGACTCCAAGCATTGTATTGCATCTGCCGCGCATCCTGTCTGCGGGAAAGTTTGTCTTGTAAAGTCACCGGCGGATTTCGGAGTTTTTTTACAGCATTCCGGTTTTTTTGTTGTTTGGTAAATGAAGTGGTTGACAAGTTTTTGCAAATTCATAAGATTCCTTTCTGACGACGGTGTTATTCCGTTCGGTCAAAAAAATCTTACGGCAATAAAATTAAAAATGCAATGTATATTGAATATTTTTCCACTGAAACCATCTTTTTTTGAAATTCTTTCAATGCATATTCTTAGGAAATTTCTTTGCTTGCTTCTTATATTCTTTGTACATCAGGGCATACGAACTCAGAAACTTTTTCAAGAGGAAAAACCAAAGTGTGGAAAGAGAGGCGGCCGAAAGCGAAACCGCCGTTACCAACAGATACAACGGACTTGCGGCGAAGGAAAAAAACAACATGTGACAGGTCTGCATCCACATGGCCACTGTCAGACAAAATGAAAATGACAGCGCGAAAAATACCCCTTCATCGGTTCTTCCCGGCCATCGGATGGGAAAAGAAATACCTGCGGCAAAAAAAGACGCCGGTAAAATCATACTGCAAATGAACGTAAAAACGAACTGGCTGTTCATGCCGTCGTCAAAATCCGGTGCAAAAAGAAACAGCACGAAAGATACACAGGAAAAAAGGAACGCAAACAACCATGAAAGGAACATAAGGACAGGCGGCCGCGTCGTCTCCTCGGCACGGAAAAAATATATCTTGTCAAGACAGCCGATATGGAATACGTCTTTCGGACAGTTTGTCAGCATAAAGAAAACAACGGAAAGGAGCGCGCCCAAGGCTGAAAACCAGAAGAAATTCGGGTACTTTCCTGCATATAAACAGCCAAGCAGGCCGAGCCCGGCGGTAAAAGCAAGCAAAAAAATAAGAAAGCGGTTCTTGCCGGCACAAAAAATGTCATATCGCTTGACGGAAAAAAGTCGGTCGGCCGGCAAAGGGCGATACTCACCTTCCGAAAGCACGGCAATCTCCCGTTTTTTATCCTCGTCATAATAAAGTTCGTTCACGGTGATGTTCAGATACTCGGCCGCCTGATAAATCTGTTCCACCGTCATGGAGGATTTGCCCGTCTTCCACTTGGAAGGCAAGGAACTGTCGATAAAATTGTCTTCCGCATACTTTTTCGAGGAAATGTTCCGTTTTTTCAGTTCACGGAAGAAGTTTTCATGAACCGTGCGGCTGACGCCCGCACGCTCCGCATCATTTTCCTTCGGATTCATACCTGTCCTCTCTCTTTTCCCCGATACACACACGGCAAAGAACTTCATAAAAGGTCGGCCGCGCCGTGGTGGCATACAGTTTTTCGTACGGTTCCGTCATGGGGAAATACAAACGGAGTTCAAAAACGTCTCCGCGGCGGCGATTGTCAATGGAAAGCCCGCTTTGGGTGGCCATGCGGCGGACGTCATGCAACGTATCTGCGGAAAGTGCGCAGGTCGGCGGCAGGTGCCATGTGACGGACAACCCCCGTTTATCGCGGTCCATGTAAATATCCGCTACGCCGCGCCCGAACAAATCCGAAAAAATCACACGGAGGATGTAGGCCACCGCTTCCGACGGAATACGATAGTAGGCATCGGAATCTCCGCTCTCGTGAAAACGGAACATACCGCGATAGGTTTCTTCCAAAAAGCGGCGAAAACCTTCGCAAACTTCTCCGGCGGCCATCGGCGTTGCGGAAAAAGATACATGTCCGATGCCGTACAGCCCCGCGTCGTTCAGAATACCGTTCTTCATGACATATGGATATCGGACAGTCGAAGACCGTCGAAGAACGACGTTGTCGTCATGCTTTCCGAAAGCGCATCGGCCACGGAACGGACCGCCTGTCCCATCAGATGGTTTTTATAAGCGGCGAGAATTTCCGCATGCTGCGAGGTCAGCATGTCGTCCGTTTTCTCCGCACGGTACACGAGATAATATCCGCTCACACTGCCGACGGACAGTTCCACAAGGTCTCCGACTTCCCCGACGGCGAGTGCCGCCACGGCCGCGGCCAGATCATCATACGCGGGGTCATCAAGGCTGTACGCCGAAATCCACTGCCCCTTTTCAATATACGAAGCCACGGCGGCCGTATGTCGGAGCAGATAATCGGCCACGGCGGCCTCTCTGTCGGCAAGATTGCTCTGTTCTGCCGCCACGACGGCCACGGTAGTACGCACAGCCTCCGCCCGTTCTTTCGTATAGGCGTCCCGGCTCAGATATGCCATCAGAACACGCGCCGTGCCGCTGTCCGCAAAAAATGCAGCCAGTTCTTCTTCCGTTACGGTACGGGTACCGCCCGACACAATGCCCGAATACTCGTCTTTCGTGCCGAAATAGTACTCGGAAAGCATGGCGCGGCCGATTTCATACCGGCAAAGAAGGTCAAATACGGCGTAATTCAGATTGCGTTCCTTCAGCGAGGCAAGAAACGCGTCGTACGTTCCGTAACCGGAATCGTCGCCGAGCCCTTCGACGCTTTCGCGGATATATTCCTGCACTTCCTTGTCGGCTTCTTTGCCGTACAGTTTACAGCCCACCTCGTCGCAAAGAGCAATGACGGCATAAATGTCCGTTATCTGCCGGAAGATTTTCCGGTTGATGTCGGCTTTGGCAGCCTCGGCACGTTCATCCGTCCAGACGGAAGTGTCTCCGCCGTCCACCGCGTCACGGTACGTCAGAAACAGCGCGCGATAGAGTTCATACTTCACGTCATACGTCTTTTTTCCGTAAGTAAGGGTAAAAACCGTTGTGTTTTCCTCTTCTGTGCTTTTCTGCGGTTTATATGTCTCGCCGCAGGCCACCGCCGTCAGGAGCATCGCCGAAAGAAGGCAAAAACACAGCGCTTTTTTCAGAATTTTCATGAGGTTCCTCCGAAAGGTCGTCAGCCCGACAGCCGGGCGACTTATTTTATTTCATTTTAACATAGTTCTGTGAACAAATCAAGGGGATTTTACGGACGGTCGCCGCCCTTTTTGTGCAATTTCCCGACAGATGCAACGTTTTCACGGCGTTTCACCGGACAAAGCGAAGAAATCCGCATTTAGATATTGCATTTCGCAAAAAAATGTGATAGAATAAATGCGCCGGACGAAGAAAAAAGAAAGATTGGTATTTTCATGGAAGAAAACTACAGTGTCGCCCTCTCGAAAATCATAGATAAATTCAAACTCGAATCCCTGTACCTGCCCGACATGCCGGACAATATTTCCGTCTGCTGTACGCGCGTCAACCGACCGGGTCTGCAGTTCGTCGGATTTTATGACCACTATGAACAGGCGCGCCTGCAAATCATGGGTAAAGTGGAAAGCCTGTTTCTTTCCCAGATGCCCGAGGAAGAACGGAACCGTCGGTTGGAAGACTTTTTCCGTTCCGCACCCGTCGGGCTGATTGTTACCAGTTCCCTCGAAGTATCCCCCGCTATGCTGACACTCGCCGAAAAATATAAAGTCCCCGTCATGCGCACATCGGAGCGCACCTCCGAATTTATGGCCGGCCTGATTGCCTATCTGAATGTGGAACTCGGTCCGCGTATCACGCGCCACGGCGTGCTCGTGGAAGTATACGGCGAAGGCATCCTCCTGCTCGGAAATTCCGGTATCGGAAAAAGCGAAACGGCCATTGAACTCGTCAAACGCGGCCACCGCCTGATTGCCGACGACGCCGTCGAAATCAAGCGCGTTTCGGGAACAACCCTCATTGGTCGCGCCCCTGACCTTATCCGTCACTATGTGGAGCTGCGCGGCATCGGCATTGTGGACGTGCGGCGCCTGTTCGGCATGGGTGCCATCAAGGAAACGGAAAAAATCGACCTTGTGATTACCATGGAAGCATGGCAGAACGGAAAAATGTATGACCGTCTCGGCCTCGAAGAGCAGACGACGGATATTCTCGGCATTCAGGTGCCGACCATCGTTGTGCCCGTTTCCCCCGGCCGTAACCTTTCCGCCGTCATTGAAGTGGCCGCCATGAATGCCCGTCAAAAACGCATGGGATACAACACGGCCGAAGAATTCAACAAGCGACTGATGGACTCCATGTCGCAAGGAAAAAACTGATTTTTCCAGAAAACAAAATCTTTTTGCGCACTTATATTTACCGTTTGGCCGTTTTACAACGGTCAAACGGTAAAACCGTATGATATATCCGTTCGTGTAGCTCAGCAGGATAGAGCGTCGGTTTCCTAAACCGCAGGTCGGGGGTTCGAATCCCTTCACGAACGCCAAGGGGCGTCATTCGTCTTTACCGACGTCGCCCCCGTTTCTTTGTTTTCTTATATTTTTCGGAGGAGAAGAAAATCATGCCCGGAACATATGACTGTATCGTTGCCGGCGGCGGATTTGCCGGTACGGCGGCGGCCGTCGCGGCCGCAAGAGAGGGACTTCGCGTTCTGCTGATAGAAAAGAGCGGCGCGCTCGGCGGTGCCGCCAACTGCAATCTTGTCAATCCGTTTATGCCTTATCACCTCACGATGAACGGAAAAAAACGCATGATTTGCGACGGACTGTTCCGCGAGATTCTCGAGCGGCTGAAAACGTATCACGCACTTGCGGACAACGGTATCAATTTTAATGAAGAGATCTTAAAAATCGTACTTGACGAGATGACGGACGAGTGCGGAGTTCATGTCCTGTTTCATTCGTACCTTTCCGACGTCACGACCGACGACGGCCGTGTCACGGGCGTCTCTGTCGTCGGCAAATCGGGCACCGCGCATTACACGGCCGACTATTTCATCGACGCCACGGGAGACGGAGACCTTGCGGCCAAGGCCGCGTTTCCTTTCGAGGTCGGCAGAGAGGAAGACGGGCTTTGCCAGCCGATGACGCTTTGTTTCCGTCTCGGGCATGTGGATGTGGACGGCGCGTTCGCCATGCAGAAAGAAATCAACGACGCATATGCCGCCCGCAAACGCGAAGGCAAAATCAGAAATCCGAGAGAGGACGTACTGATGTTCTGCCACACGGAAGACGGCATCATGCATTTCAATTCCACGCGGGTGGTCAGACGGAGCCCCCTGTCGGCCGAAGATTTATCGGCGGCGGAAAAGGAAGCGCGCAAACAGGCGTTCGAGTTATATACGTTTCTGAAAGAAAACTTTACCCCCTTCAAAGACGCTTTTCTCTTGTCCTTTGCCTCGGAAATCGGCGTCAGAGAAAGCCGTCGCATCATCGGCGAACATCGGCTGACGACGGAAGAAATCAAAGCCTGCACCAAATTTTCGGACGGCATTGCCGCCTGCAATTACGAAATCGACATTCACAGCCCCACGGGTGAGGGCACATCTCATTATCACTTCGCCCCGGGCGAATTTTATACCATCCCCTATCGCGCTTTGTTACCAAAAGGCTCGAAAAACCTGCTGGTTGCGGGACGGTGTATCTCCGCTTCCCATGATGCACAGGCATCCCTGCGGATTATGCCTGTCTGCTGCACGCTCGGGCAGGCCGCCGGTACGGCCGTGGCTTTGGCTGCGCACGGCCGTGCCGCCGTCGGTGACATCGATACGGAAAAACTCCGGAAAAGCATTCTCCGCCACGGCGGATTTCTCGGATAATTCATTTCCGGCGGACAAAAACATATAACAGCAGGGGCACCGAGTTTTTCACTCGGTGCCCCTGCTGTTTCAGACGGTCCTGTCGGCCGGCAGTACATACGCGAGGGTGCGGTCGCTTTCGGCACCGTCGGCGGAGACGGCCGTCACGGCATAGGTAGCACGGTCGGCCGTTTCGGCCGGAGCACGACGGCAGATACAGACGGTTTCGTCCGTATCGGCAACAAGTGTATACCGAGGCGCGCTCCCGACCGCCTTGTAAACACGGTAAGAAACGGCGCCATTCACCGCCTCCCACAAAAGACGGACGGCGTCTTCCGCACACGTTGCTTTCAGGGAATCGACCGCGGCCGTACGAAGTTTCGCGGCGAAACCGGAGAGAAGATACCGCTCCCCTGCCTCTGTTTCAAAGGAAATAATGCCGTCTTTGACCGTACGGTTCACGGTTTTGCCGGATGCGGTCGTCACGACAACGAATTCCGCCCCGTCGGCTTTTACCAGACAGGGGCCGCCGACGCCGGAGGTAATGTCAAGTGTCGTCATTACGCCGTCTTTCCATGAAACGCCGACGGCAAAGTTTCCTCTTGCGACAAGGCCGCTGTACGAAACCGTGGCCCATGCATCGGGTATGGCAGCCAACGGCTCGATATACCCTTCATGGCTTTGCAGAAGCATTTCGGAAATACCGGCCGTGCCGCCAAAGTTGCCGTCAACCTGGAACGGCGGATGCAAATCCCAAAGGTTGGTGGCTGTATTATTGTTCAGCAGTTGCCGAAGAAGCCGGTATGCGCGGTTTCCGTCCTTGGTGCGTGCCCAAAGGTTCAGACGGTGCGCCACGCCCCAACCGGTGGCTTTGTCGCCGCGTTCGGTCAGCACATATTTTGCCGCGTCCAGCCATGCGGGCGTGGTTCCGTTGATAATGTCTCCGGGATACAGCCCGACAAGATGCGATATATGGCGATGTGTGTGTTCGCCGATGTCTCCGTAGTATTTTTCTTCGCGAAATTCTTTGATCTGTCCGGAAAGGCCGACGATGATGGGATCGTATTTATCGAGTTGCGCCATCACGGTAGCGAGGATACCGTCTACCGCCGACAGGTCTATCCCCGCCGCACGTGCAGCGAGAAGCGTATGATAATTGTTCAGGTAAGCAAAGGTCTGCGCATAAGTCGTGCCGGAGGTCCAGTACCACACACCGTCTTTGAATTGCTCGGGCGAATCGCAATGTTCGACCAGAAAATGCCCGTTTCCGTCTTCCTTCACGCACTTGGTGATGTAACGCGTGGCGTCCGCAAGAACGGGGTAGACGACATTCTTCAGAATGTCCTTATCCTGCGTATGTGCGTAATACTCCCAAAAAAGTTGCGTGGTAAAGCCGAGGTTACCGGCACTGCGGTTGGAGCCGATGCCGTAAGGATACGCGCCGGTGTCAATCACCCAGCCGTTTCCGCCGTCCTTTCCGTATTCCACGGGATTATATTTTTTTATCACCGCATCGGCGTAGGCTTTGGCCGCTTTCATGTAAGCGGCGTTGTAATCGACATAACTTTCAAATGTTTCGGCGAGGTTCGTGGAAAATGCCGGCCAGTAATTCATCTGTACATTGACATTATGCCAGTAACCGGACGACCACGGCGAGTAGTTGTAACGATTCCACGCACCCTGCAGATGGGCGGGCAATGCGCCCTTGCGGGAGGACGCTATCAGAAGATAGCGTCCGTACTGAAAGTACAGCACTTCAAGATACGTGCCGCCCTTCCCCTCTTTGTAATCGGAAAGAAGTCTGTCGGTTGTCTTTTTCGTTTCGGCCGCAGAGCAATGGAAGTGAAGCGACACCCTGCCGAAAAGTTTTTGATAGTCGGTCAGGTGCGCCGTTTTCAAAGCGTCATAGCCGTCGGCATAAGACAGCCCCGCCGTGCGAGCAGTAATGGCGGAAAGATAACCGTTTACTTTGCGGCGTGCGTCATCCGGCGTTGTTTTATGCGTCGGCTTATGTGCCGTGTCGGTTGTGAAAACATCAGGGGACAGTTCGTAATCCGTTCCGAGTGTCAGCACAATATACGCGTCGCGCGCACCTTCAACACGGATAAAACCGTCCCGGTCCGTTACGATCGAACCGTCGGAATTCTTATGGAAATTTTCCGCGGTTCCGGCGGTCACCGTACCACTGCCGTCGGTATACACACGGTACAGTCCGACAAAATCGACGCCGTAATTCTCCATGGTACCGGCAAGTTCGATCTGACCTGTGCCGTCCGAGACAGTGGCGGTCACAGTACCGGATTTTCCGGCATTGTTATCCTTCAGATTTTTGGTAAACGTCTCATCATACGCTTTATCCTGCCTGTACGGAATGGTCGGGCGGAGCGTAAAGGAAAGTTTCCCGGCCCTGTCGGCCGTAAGGCGGATGATCAGTGCTTTATCCGGGTAGGACGTAAAGTATTCACGCGTGTACTTCACACCCTCGCAGGTATAGGATACCGTGGAGACGGCGGTATGCAAATCGAGTGTACGCTCGTAGTCGGACACGGACGATTCGGCGTGACCGAAGTCAATATACGTCTCCGAAAATGTATTCAGTCCGCCGAGTGAATTGAACCACGAAGCATGATAATTGGCCAACGTTTTATCGGCAATCGTCAGTCGCTCGGTATCGGTTCTGCCGAACACATTGACGCCGAAGTAGCCGTTGCCGAGCGGAAGAGACCAGCGTTCCCAGTCATCGTTGACATTGCTCTGCATTTTTTCACCCCAGTTGGAGCCCTCGGCCGTGGAAATCGACTCAAGCGTGGTGCCGATGCCGTGCGAGGCCGGCCGGTCGTATCGCAAATACAACGGTATGATATCTTTCATTGCAAACGTTCTCCTTACAGTAAAGAATTTTCCCCTTGATTTTAGCAGAAATATGATATAAAATATATGTATATATGTACTGTTTTTACTGTAAAATCGTTTCATAGGAGGAGCCATGAAAGCACACAATGAAAAATCAATCGAAAAGATACCGGAAAGCGCAGCCATGGGAGAAGATGAAAGTACTCTGTACAGCACAGAACGTACCTTCGACATTCATCATCGCATGGCATACTGCTACATAGAACCCACATCGACCCGCGGTTATCACGCGCACACATTTTACGAAATCAACTTCATCCTTTCGGACGAAGGTTTTCATTACATGGGTAACCGCATCATACCGGCGCGGCGCGGCGACGTATTTGTCATTCCTCCGCACCACCGGCATGCCTATCTTGAAAAAAGACCGGACTTCCGTATCTACAATTTTGTTCTGCACCCACGTTTCTTTGAAACGTATCTGCCGAATCTTCAACGGTTGCCCGGTTTTTCGGACATTTTTCAAGTGGAACCACTCCTTCGCTCCACCGGCGGAGGAACGTTTTCGCATGTCGTCTTGAGAGACAAACGGCTCAGCGAGATCTGCGCCCGGTTGGATGCTCTGCATGCACTGGACCAAACATCCGAGCCTGCCACCCTGATCGCCGCCTGCGAGGCAATGACTATCATTGCTCTTCTGTGTGAAGAGTACGGACGGACAGCCTTGTCCGTGGGACATACGGAAGATGCGTTTTTTGCCGCAAGTCTTGCCTTGATTTTTGAGCGGCTGGCCGAGCCTCTGAGCATAAGTCTACTGGCGGAAACAGCGCATCTGTCCCGTTCCGCATACTTGCGCCGCTTTGCGCAGACAACAGGAATGTCTCCGCACCGTTTTATCCGGAAAGAACGGATAAAAAGTGCTATGCAACTTCTGAAAAGAACGGATATGACCGTCGCTCGCATTGCAGAAGAAACAGGGTTCTACGATATTTCGCATTTTGCCCGTATTTTTTCGGTAGCAACCGGATGCACGCCGACGGAGTACCGTAACAACATACGAAAAGGTAAAGCAGACGGTGACGGACTGAGAAAATAACATTATCATTCGAAAAACAGGCGGTTATCCGAGCCTTTGGGCAGAGGATAACCGCCTGTTTCAGTTCAAAGAGAAGAACAACTCTCTCGCCCTCGGGTTTCAGTTTTCCCGATCGGTAAAAAAGGCTTCCGTTTCGTCTGCAATCGTCCGCATGCCGGATTTGTACGGATGACCGGACTGTTTTTCAATGTCATGAAGTCTCAGACAATCAAGGCCGAATTTTTCGGCGGCCTCAATTTGTGCCGTTTCAATTTCGCTCTTCAGCACGTCGTTCAGCATAACAACCACACGCGTATCGGGCAACGTTTCGCTCACGCGGCGAAAAAGGTAGCCGATAGCCGGCAAGGCTTGTTTCAAAGCCTCGGGGGATGCATCGTCGGATGTCAACGTACCGAGAGGAGAATTCGCCCACGTGTCGTTGGTCCCGCCGAAAATAAACATGGTGTCGATTTTATTTTTCGCGAAGAACCCGTCCGTAAAGTCACGCTCGAAACGGGCAATAAAGGAATGGTCACTGTAATCGTTTCCGTCGTAGCCGGTATTACAAATCGTGGAGCCGGACCAGCTGGAATTTTTGAGAATCATTCCGTCAGAACGGGAGAGGAGCAGATGCCACCATGTTTCCTCCGCCCGCGTGACATCCGTACTATCGGACGGAGCGGGACGATACCAAGGATTATACCCTTCCGGAATATATCCTTCAAATGTAGAATAACTGTCGCCAAGTATGTATACATGCCCGAGATGTAACATATTTTTCTCCTTTTTGTAAAGTATTGTCGTCATTTCTTGTATTTTTTGATGGTTTTTCGACGAAGTGCCCATATGTGCCGTGGCTTTTCTCTCGGTTATTTTTCATTCTTTTCGTTCATACGGCACCTCCGAGCGCTTTTCTGTAATAACAGATGCCGCAGTCCCGACCGAATTTTTCGGCAACATGGTGCAATTCCCCTTCTTTGACAAAACCGTTCGCTTCGTGAAAGCGGCAGGAGACGTCATTGGTTGCCGTAATCACCGAAACCAACTGACAGATGCCGGACGCCACCGCGGCATTTTCCACGGCGGAAAGCAACGCTGTGCCGATATGCCGACCGGCATATCCGTGTCTGACATAGACGGACAGGTCGGCGGTTTTGCGGTATCCGCTCCGTTCATTGAAGGGGCTGAGATACGCGAATCCGAGCACGGTACCGTCCTCATCCCCAGCGACAAGAAACGGATAACGCGCTGTTACCGAACGTACCCGTTCGGTATACTGCGTAAGCGTCAACGGCACCTCTTCCAAAGTAAAAAGCGTATTCTCTATATAAAAATTATAAAGGTCAAGGCAGGCGGAAATATCGGCGTCTGTGACAGGTGCAATCTTCATATACCCTCCGTAATTTCATGAAAATGCTTGAAAAACAGGAAATACCGTGATATAATGAGCAAAAAAGGAGAGAAAACACATGGAAAAGATTTGGAACACGCTCTATCATGAAGCAAAAAAAGTACGGAGCCCGAGAAAAGTTTCCGACATTGTGGAAGCCGGCGGTGTTTCAGCCGCCATAGAAACCGCGTCGGGAAACATCTATGTCGGCGTATGTGTGGACACAGCCTGCACGCTCGGCATCTGCGCGGAAAGAAACGCCATTTTTCATATGATAACCTGCGGCGAATCCGAAATTCGGCGTGTTGTCGCCGTCGGGCAGAACGGAAAAGTCATACCGCCCTGCGGAGCCTGCCGCGAACTGATAACACAAATAGTACCGGAAAATTACCGTGATGTCGAAATCATGCTGGACTATGAAAACGAACGCATTGTCCGTCTCGGCGACCTGACGCCCGCATGGTGGATATAAACCGAAATAATGCGACCCCGAAAATTGCGGAATGCAGAATACAGGATACGGGATGCGGAATACGGAATAATGAAAAAAGCGAACGGAACCGTTCGCTTTTTTCTTATCGGGCGAAGCCCACAGAAAACCGAAGAAAGAAAAGGAAAACGAAGAAGAACAAACATCAATAAGCG
>CAKRWK010000008.1 GCA_934417455.1 uncultured Eubacteriales bacterium | reverse complement strand
TAAAAAAATACGGCGCTCGGACAAAACCGTCGGAGCGCCGTCATCGTATCGGGAGGAAACATGAATCAGGATAAACTGACCGTCATAGAAGCGATAGAGGAAAAACAGAGTGTGTTCTGCGACCTTTCCGACGAAATATGGGGATATGCGGAACTGTCGCTCAAAGAGTATAAATCCGCCGCCGCGTATGTCCGCGTGCTCCGCACGCTCGGTTTTGAAACGGAAGAGCGGGTGGCGGGGATAGACACGGCCTTCCTCGGTAAGTACGGGCAGGGACGTCCCGTCATCGGCATTCTCGGAGAGTTTGACGCGCTCGCCGGCCTTTCGCAAAAGGGCGGCGCCACGGAAGAATCTCCGTTGGTGCCGGGCGGCGCCGGGCACGGATGCGGCCATAATATGCTCGGCGCGGGCGCTCTTGCCGCCGCGTACGGCATAAAACGGTACCTCGAAACAACGGGGAAGCCCGGGACGGTGATTTTTTACGGCACCCCCGGAGAAGAGGGCGGCGCAGGGAAGGCCTTCATGGCCAAGGAAGGCATGTTTTACGGGCTCGACTGTGCTCTGACGTGGCATCCGTCCGATGTCAACGAAGTGCCGACCGGTACCTGCAATTCCTGCATACAGACGTTATATAAATTCAAAGGCATACCTGCCCATGCCGCCGCCGACCCGGAGGACGGCCACAGTGCGCTCGATGCCGTCGAACTCATGAACGTCGGCGTACAGTACCTCAGGGAACACGCAAAACCCGACGCACGGATTCACTATGCCATGATAGACGGCGGCGGATTTTCTCCGAATGTCGTTCAGTCCTCGGCGTCGGTTTTGTATATGGTGCGTTCCGTTACTGTGAAAGACGCGCTGAAATTGCAAAGTCGGGTTGATAAAATTGCCGAAGGCGCCGCCATGATGACGGAAACATCCTTTGAAAAAGTGTTTATTGACGGTTGCTCCGGCACGGTGCCGAATCACACGTTGGAGACCTGTCTGTACCGGAATCTGGAGGTGCTCGGCGCACCGGTCTATACGCCTGACGAATGGGCGTTGGCTGCGGCATTGAAAGCCACCTACCCGCAGGGGGACACACTTCCGACCATGGCCGCTGCATATGACAAGGCCGCGGCCGCCGTCGTTGACCGCCTGTCCGGACACGGCACCCGCGCGCTGAACGATTTTATCTCTCCTCTTTATACCGGAGACGCATTTGCCGCCGGCTCGACCGACGTCGGTGACGTGTCGTGGCAGACGCCGACGGTACAGGTCTACGTGGCGGCGTTTCCGTCGGGGGCTCCCGGTCACTCGTGGCAGAATGTCTCCTGCGGCCGGACGTCCATCGGGCATAAAGCCCTTCTTACGGCGGGAAAGGTTCTTGCCATGACGGCCGTTGACCTTCTTTGTGACCCGGGGATACTCTCCCTTGCTCGCGCGGAATTTTCCGCAGCCACAGCTGCCGGATATGTCTCCCCGATACCGGACGGAGAAACCGCGAAAGTTATTGACCTTTCGTAAAAATGCGAAATAAAGAAAGCGGCGGTCTCAGAGTATCTGAGACCGCCGCTCTTTTGTTATCTTTTTGTTCGTTATCAGTAATTGCAGACCATCACATTGTCAAAGTAGAATCCGTCGCCCTTGCTCCAGATGTTGCCGTTGAAATACATTTTCGTGTACATGTGGTTGTAAAGGTAACTGGGAACCGTCACGGAATGCGCATACGTTCCGTTGATATACACCGTGAAGGTCAGTTTCTTGACTGACACGTTGTTGCCGTCATCGTCCTTTTCGGTTACCGTGGTGAAGGAGAAGCGGACTTTGATGTTTGTATATTCGGTGTCACTGTATTCTCCGATAGCGGCCTCCGTATACTTCATGGTAGACTCGTCAAATCCGTTGACGGCATAGATAACGCCTTTTTCCAGTCTGAAGAGCGCGATGGTCTGGTCGTTCGGCGTGTTCCTCCAGGAACCGCCCATGGCGTACAGCATCAGTTGGAGGTTGGCGGAACTGTCTTTCGCAGCGGATACGCTCTTGATGTCTATGTCGAGCATGGCGTCTTCCGGAGACAGGTGGTCAGCCGTCAGCACATCGTTGCCGGTCTGGAACTGTCCGTTGCTCGGTTTTTCGTCGCCGTCATACCAGATTTTCTGTACGACTCTGTCACCATCCTCGACGATTTCGTTGATGAATTTCGTGCCGGAGGTGCCATAGATGCTGTTTCCGTTGTCTCTCAGGGGCAGGATGACATCGTCATCCATCGTGTAGTAATGCTGATAGGTGAATACCTTGGCCGTGTTGCACTCGGTGCAGGTATAGGTCACCGTCATGTCCTTCACATTCACTTCGGCGCGCAGACCGGTGTGCGGTTTGGCAGCCGGAAGAACGACTACTCTTTCGGCGCCGCAGGCGCAGGTATCTTTTCTCGTTGCGGACTGACAGGAGTTTTCTCCGCCGCCGACAACGTCACCCTCCACCCACGTGTGAGGAACGGCATCCGCTTTGCCTTTGCAAACGGAGCAGACGTGGTAGTGGTCGGTATCGTCAAACGAAAATTCTTCGCTCATGGTGTGTTTGCCCGTCGCGGGAATCACGTTTTCCTGTTTCTGCCCGCAGATGCAGGCTTTTACCTCAAGTCCGTCCGCACCGCAGGTTTCTGCATAAGAGAGCGTTTCGTCTTTTTGGAAATCGTGCAGGCCGACGCTGTCTTTGACACTGCATCCGCTTCTCTTGCAGTCGTGCCAGTGCTGTTGGCTGTTTTCGTTCCAGCTCTCGGAGAAATCATGTCCGAGAGCGGGGGTTTCTTCGATTTTGGTTTCTTCACAGATAAGGCAGGTTTTTAAAACGGTGCCGGGTTCCGTGCAAGTGGCTTCCTTTTCGGTTTTTCCGCGGTTCCATTGATGCTCGCAGGTCGCCGTTTGGCTGCCGCCTCCATTCGTGTCCGGTTTGGTTTCATCGCCGCAGGAAACAAAGAATATTGCCAGCGACAGGGAGAGAAGGAGGAGAAGGGCACTGAAAAATCTCTTCATAAGTATGTAGTTCCTTTCTGCCATTCTGTATTTGTCGGGCGGATGGCGTCCCCGTATGATATACACATGATAGCATATGTCTTTCCTCTTTGCAACCTGTTTCCGGCTTTTTTTTGAAAAAAATATGAAAAAATCGGCAAATTGCACAAAACTTTCAGTATTGTTTTGTGCAATTTGCCGAACAGCTGTTAATGTGTTCCGGCGCGCAGAATATCAAGGATGGATTTGAAGTCTTCCGGCAGGTCAACCTCAAACACCATTCTTTCTCCCGTTGTCGGATGGATAAAGGACAGTTTTTTTGCGAACAGTACCTGCCCGTGCAGAAGCGCCGTTTCTTTTTTGCCGAAAAAAGTAATTCGTCCGCCGTATACGGCGTCGCCGAGCAGGGGGTGGCCGATGTGGGACATATGCACGCGGATTTGGTGGGTACGTCCGGTTTCCAGCCGCAGTTTCAGTTAGGAATAGAGGCCGAACTGTTCCAGCACGTCGTAGTGCGTCACCGCGCGCCGCGCGGCTATTGCCGGATTTGCGACAACGGCCATGCGCTTTCGGTCGACGGGGTGACGACCGATGGGCAGGTCCACCGTACCGACAGAGTTCCTGAACCCGCCGCTGACCACCGCGCGGTATTCGCGTTCGACGTCGTGCGTTTCCAGCGCCTTGGAAAGCGCCGCGTGCGTTCTGTCGTTCTTTGCCACGACAAGAAGCCCCCCCGTATCTTTGTCCAGTCGGTGCACAATGCCGGGGCGGAGAACGCCGCCGATGCCGGAAAGGTCGTTTCCGCAGTGAAAGAGCAGGGCGTTGACGAGGGTACCCGTCGGGTTGCCCGGCGCCGGATGCACCACCATGCCGGACGGCTTGTTGACGACGAGAAGGTCACGGTCCTCATAGACAATGTCGAGCGGAATATTCTCCGGTTCCGCGCGGTCGGGCATGGCCGGCGGCGGAGGAAACACGACAACAGTGTCACCGCTTTTCACGGGGTATTTTTTATCTTTGACTTCGCCGTTTACCGTGACGCGGCCTTCTTCCGTCATGCGGACGGCCGCACTGCGGCTGATGCCGGCGGCTTCGGCAGCAAAACGGTCAAGACGCATACCCGCGTCGTTTTTTCCGACCGTGACGGAGACGGCTGCCGCCTCTTCCGTGTCGTTCAGTATGTCGGTTTCTTCCGCGCTGTCTTTCACCGTGTGTCTCCTTTCCCGAAAAAGTGAGTAAAAATGTGTGGTTCCGGGCGGCATGTTCCATTCCAGAAAAACGGGATGTATAAGAAGAATAAGAAGATGTATAAAAAATCGGAAGAGTTTTATCTCTCTTCCGATTTTTTGCTCGCTTCGGGGGACGCCACTTTTTTCTTTTTTTCTTCGTCCGCGATGCCGAGAAGCAGAGCGAGAATCAATAGTCCGGCACCGACGCAGACAAAGGAGTCCGCCACATTGAACACGGCAAAGTGGATAAGGCGGACGTCAATGAAATCCACCACATATCCTTTGGAGAGTCGGTCAATCATGTTGCCGATACCGCCGCTTATCACCATGGAAACGGCAACGGAGGAAAGTTTTCCTTCGCAAAGGCCGCCGAAAAGATAGGGAATCAAAACGGCAAGCATGAAAAAAGAGACGACGAGAAATACCCAGCGGCTGTCTTTCAGCATACCGAAAGCCGCCCCCGTGTTTTCCACATACGTCAGGTGCAGAACCCCTTCCCACAGGGGGACGGTGGGGACGCGTGTGAGAAAAATCTCCGAGAGAAGTTTTGTCAGTTGGTCGGTACCGATGCCGAAGAGAATGATCACAACATATGTGATGTACTGTTTGTCGGTTAACCGTCGGAATTTCATGTTACACTATCCTTTTTTGTGGCCTTACAGCGCGGGCAGAAACATCCGCAGAAGAACCAGAAGAAAATACGAGAAGAAAAACGCCATATCGAGCGGTGAATCGGAAAACAGATTCAGCGCGTCAAACACGAACCGCACGGGATATACGAAAATCTCCGTCGCGGTGGCCACGAACAGATAGAGGCGGCTCTCCTCGGGGTTGACGATGAAGGGAAGAATCACCCGCACAAGCATAAGGGTTGACATCACGTCGAGAAAAACCGCGACGCCTTTACATCAAACGTAGAGAACTGTCAAAAAATCACGCTTCCTCGTCGGAAACATCCACATTGTGCGGCGTGAGAACAAACGTCGTGTTCGCCACCTGCTTGATTTCGCCGTCCACGGAATAGGTAATGCCGTTGAGGAAATCATACATGCGCAGCGCCGTTTTGCCGTCCAGAAGTTCCATGTTCAGAACGACGGTGCAACCGGCCAGCAGATAGTCCGCAATGGTGCTCACCTCGTCATAGGATTCGGGACGAACGAGTTTCAGTTCCACCTTGCCCTGTTGAGCCGCCGCGGTCAGCGCGGGTTCCGCCTTCGGTGGTTCGGCCGGCGTCGGTTCGGGTTCCGCCGTGACGCGGTCATACGGTTTGAATTCGATTTCCTGCGTCTTTTTTTCTTTCAACTTGTCTGCCCATTTTTCAAACATTGGTCAAATCTCCTTTTATCGTTTGCCGCATCCGGTAAACGTTTCTTTGCTTTTTATACATTTCTTGACGGCGTGTCGCCGTGTAAAAACAGTTTTCGTCCGACGCGTACCAGCGTTGCACCCTCTTCAATGGCTACACGGTAAGTTCCGCTCATGCCCATGGAGAGCGTCGGCGTCGCAGTTGCGTAACCGCAGGTCTTTCCGATACGGTCAAAAAGTTCCCTTGTCGCGCGGAAGTAAGGCCTTGCATCCTCCGGGTTCTCCGTCGCCGGTGCCATTGTCATCAGTCCTTCAACGGACAGGTGGGGAAGGGCACGCATACGCCCGAAAAGAGCCTCGGCCTCCTCCGGCAGAACGCCGCCTTTTTCCGGCTCGCGCCCGCTGTTGACTTCCATCAGCACGCGCACCGTACGGCCGGCCTTTTCCGCCTGCTTTTCGATTTCTTCCGCGAGCGACAGGGTGCCGACGGAATGAATCATATCGCAGACGCCGAGCACGGCGCGGACTTTGTTTTTCTGCAGATTGCCGATTTCGTGAAACCGCGGCGAGAATCCCGCATTCCGGAGTAACGCTGCCCGGCGGACAAGTTCCTGCGGACGGTTTTCCGCCATGTCCGAAGCACCGGCTGCGGCCAGCGCGAGCACCTCGTCGTCCGTACCGCTTTTGGTCACGCAAACAAGCGTGACGGGCGTGCGGCCGAGCGTGCCGGCCAAACGGTCGATTTCCTCTTTCAGGGCGAGGTAATTTTCCCTCATATATTCGTAAGCCATGGTGCGCCTCGTATAATCGTTCAGTTTATTATAGCATGTCTCTTTCTCTTTGTCAAGGAATCCGCCGGAAAATTTTATGCGGTTTTATGCGTGCGGCCTTTGCTGTCGCGTCTTCTCTGAAAAGCGGTTGCCTTTCCCTTTTTTCGGATACACCGCCATAAATTCCGCTTTCCCCTTGATTTTTACTGCGCGCTGTGGTATAATAAATTATTATCGGAAAAAGGGGGCACGGCGCATGCACGAAAGAACACTCGGCGCCTCTTTGCCGTCGGTGGCGGCACTGGCTTTTCTCGGCGATGCGGAGTATTCGCGCTTTGTCCGCCGGATGCTGATTGATATGGGCTACGAAAAGGCGGGGGAACTCAACCGCATGTCTCTCCTTTATGTCACAGCCGAGCGGCAAGCGGCCCTGGCGCGCCGCCTGCGGCCGATGCTGACGGAGGATGAGGAAGACGTATTCCGCCGTGCTTCCAACATATCGCATCCGAACCGGCCGAAACACGCGAGTGTGGCGGATTACCGGTTGGCCACGGGGTTGGAAGCCCTGCTCGGAATGCTCTCTTATATCGGGGACACGGAACGGACAGAGGAAATTTTCTCCCTTGTCCGCGCGGAGTTTTCCCCGGAGCAACAGACTGAAAATCATGAGGGATGAGGATAGAATATGATACGGAAAATCAAAGGAACCATGGACATCATGCCGGAGGAGACACCTCTGTTCCGGTATATGGAAAGCGTGATGCGCGAGGAGGCCGAACGGTACGGTTTCGGTGAAATCCGCACGCCCATGATGGAATATACGGATTTGTTTGTCCGCGGCGTCGGCGATACGACGGACGTCGTGCAGAAGGAAATGTACACGTTTGCGGACAGAGACGAGGAACGGTCGGTTTCCCTCCGTCCGGAAGGGACGTCCTCCGTCGTGCGTGCCATTATTGAAAACGGTCGGTGCTCTGACACCATGCCGATGAAACTCTATTACATCATTTCCTGTTTCCGCCACGAAAAGCCGCAGGCCGGCCGCAGCCGCGAGTTCTTCCAGTTCGGTACGGAAATGTTCGGGACGGACAGCCCCGTGGCCGACGCCACCGTCATCGCCCTTGCGCATGCCGTGCTTTCCCGTCTCGGTCTCGGGGAGGCCGTGAAACTGCATATCAACTCCATCGGATGCGAGACGTGCCGTCCCGTTTACAGACAGGCACTGGTCGATTACTATACGGCGCATGAACGGAAACTCTGCGACACCTGCAAACAGCGTCTCGTGAAGAACCCGCTCCGCCTTCTCGACTGTAAGAATCCCGATTGCCATGCGCTGGCCGCCGGTGCGCCCCGTACGCTCGACCATCTCTGCCCGGACTGCAAGGCGAAGTTTGATACGCTTTGCCGTGCGCTTGACGAAATGCACGTGCCGTACATGGTGGATTCGTCCATTGTCCGCGGCCTTGACTATTACACCGGCACCGTCTTTGAATTTGTGGCCGAGGGCATCGGCGCGCAGTCCACGGTGTGCGGCGGCGGTCGCTACAACGGCCTTGTTTCCTCCCTCGGCGGTCCCGACCTGCCCGGCATCGGCTTCGGCATGGGACTGACGCGTGTTCTGCTTGCCATGAAGGCCGTCGGCGCCCCCGCGCCGGCCTCGCCCGTGCCCAAAATCTACGTCGCCGCGCTCGGCGAAGCCGCACAGGTGCGCGCACTCGGCATGGTGGAAAGACTTCGCCGCGAGGGCGTGTATGCCGAATGCGACATTGTCGGCCGCAGTCTGAAAGCGCAGATGAAGTACGCCAATAAACTCGGTGCCAGGTACACCCTGATTGTCGGAGATGCGGAACTGGAAAGCGGCCGTGCCCCCCTTAGGTGTATGGAGGACGGAACGCAGACCGAGGTCGACCTCGCGACATTTACCGTCTGACGGAGTACATATGGAAAAAGACAGAACAAAATTTCTTCCCGTCACTGCCGCCGACATGGCGGCGCGCGGATGGGACAGACCGGATTTCGTATATGTGACGGGTGACGCGTATGTCGATCACCCGTCTTTCGGTGTATCCATTATCAGCCGCGTGCTGGAAGACGCGGGATTCCGCGTGGCGATTCTTGCCCAGCCGGATTACAGAAATACGGCGGATTTCCGCCGCTTCGGCCGTCCGCGCCTCGCCTTTCTTGTCACGTCGGGCAATATCGACTCCATGGTGGCACATTATACCGTCTCGAAAAAACGCCGCTCCTACGATTATTACAGTCCCGGCGGAAAAATGGGACTGCGCCCCGACCGTGCGGTGATTGTGTATACCAACCGCATCCGTGAGGCTTACGGAGATATTCCCGTTATTCTCGGCGGTCTCGAAGCCTCCTTACGCCGTTTTGCACATTACGACTATTGGGACGACAGGGTCCGCCGGAGCATTCTCGTCGATTCCCGAGCCGACCTTCTGACCTACGGCATGGGGGAGAACATTCTCCGTCGGGTGGCTGCTCTTCTTGACCGCGGCATTCCCATCAGAAAAATCCGCGACGTGCGCGGCACGGTGTACCTTGCCCCCATGGACGAACCCGTGCATTTTCCTTTCGTCGAAACCGGGGATTACGATACACTGAAAACGGACAAAGCCGCCTACGCCCGCTCTTTTGCCACGCAGTATAAGAACATCGATTCCATCCACGGCAAAGCCGTGATTGAAACATATGGCGACAAAAAACTCGTCCAGAATCCGCCGATGCCGCCCCTGACAAGGGAAGAACTCGACGCCGTGTATGCTTTGCCGTATGTGAGGGATTATCATCCCGATTACGAAGCGGCCGGCGGCGTGCCCGCCATCACTGAGGTGAAATTTTCGATAACCCACAACCGCGGCTGTTTCGGAGGTTGCAACTTTTGTGCCATTGCTTTCCATCAGGGAAGGGAAGTCCGTTCCCGCAGTGAGGAGAGCGTGGTAGCGGAAGCACGGAAAATCGCCGCCATGCCCGATTTCAAGGGATATATCAACGACGTCGGCGGTCCGACGGCCGATTTCAGGGAACCGTCCTGCGATAAGCAGAAAATCTGTGGCGTTTGCCCGAACCGCAAATGCCTTGCGCCGACACCCTGCAAAAATCTGAAAGTCGACCACACCGAGTATGCGCATATGCTGAGAGAAATCGAGAAGATACCGAAAATCAAAAAGGTATTCATCCGCTCCGGCATCCGTTTTGATTATCTGATGTACGATAAGGACGACACATTCTTCCGTCAACTCGTTACGCACCACGTGTCGGGGCAACTCAAAGTGGCGCCGGAGCACTGCGCGAACAGCGCCCTTACCATGATGGGCAAGCCGCCGGTCGAGGTCTTTGAAGCGTTCAAGGCCAAGTATTTCGCACTCTGCCGCGAGGCCGGTCTCGAACAGTATCTTGTTCCGTACCTGATGTCCAGTCACCCGGGTACCACCCTCCGCGACGCGGTCGACATGGCCGTCTGGCTGAAGAAATGGGGCTACTCGCCCGAGCAGGTGCAGGACTTTTATCCCACGCCGGGAACGATTTCCACCGTGATGTACTACACGGGCATTCACCCCATGACGGGCAAGCCCGTCCCCACCGTGACCGATTATCACGAAAAGCAACTGCAGCGTGCTCTTCTGCAGTTCGGTCGGCCGCAGAATGCGGGACTGGTCAGGGAAGCGCTGCACAAAGCCGGCAGGGAAGATCTCATCGGTACGGGACCGGACTGCCTTGTCAGACCCGCTTTCGGACAGGGCGGAGACGGCGGTCCGTGGAAGAAGCCGCATAAACCCGCACAGAAGCAGAAAAAGAAACCGGCCGGCCGCGGGAAAACGGAATCACCGTACGCGAAGCCGGAAAAGACTTTCGCCCGGACAGAAGGGGCGGTTCCCCGTAAGAAAACAGTCGTGAAAAGCGGACGTACCGGTGGAAAAACCGTCAATGCGGGCATCAGAAAACACACGGAAAAATCGTCCGTGCGCGGAAAAAGGAAGTCATAGTTTTCCACATCCGTGTCTGTGGAAAAAGTGGAAAACCGACGGCATTTCAGCGAAAAAACAGATAAATCTGATAAATCCGCAGTAAAATGCCGGCAAAATACCGCCCGTCGGCCTGTGGAAAACTTTTTGCCGCAGGCAGGAAAAAACAGGCAAAAGAACGGAAATTTTCGCGGTTTGCAGGGATACGACCCGCAACATTCAAACGAAAGGGAAACAACGGACATGAACAGTCTGAAAGAACGCTATCTCGCGGCCAAACGACGCCTGTTTGACCGCGCGTACGGAGAGAAACTCAACCCCGAACAGCGCGCGGCGGTGTTTACCGTCAAAGGACCGCTGCTTGTTCTCGCCGGTGCCGGAAGCGGAAAAACCACCGTGCTTGTCAACCGCATCGTCTACCTCATCAAATACGGCAACGCATACGCGGATGAAACTCTGCCGGAGGATGCGGACGAATCCGCGGTGTCGGCGCTGGAGGAAGCCTGTGAACTGACACCGGAGGAAATCCGGGACATCCTGCCCCAGTTCATCAGTGAACCCTGTCCCCCGTGGGCCATGCTTGCCATTACGTTCACCAACAAAGCCGCCGGGGAAATCCGGGAGCGGCTTGACCGCGCCTTCGGTGACGCGGAGGTCACGAATGCCGTTTGGGCGGGGACATTTCATTCCGTCTGCCTGCGCATTCTGCGAAAGTACGGGGAACGCCTCGGCTATCGGAGCGGTTTTTCCGTCTATGATACCGACGACAAAAAACGTCTGATTACCGACTGCATGAAGGAACTCGGTATTGACGATAAAATTCTGCCGCCGAAGTCGGCGGCAGCTCTCATCAGTGCGGCCAAAGATAAAGTGCAAAGCCCCGCCGATATGGAAATTCCCGAGGATTACAAGAGTACCGTTGTGCGCCGCCTTTATGAATGCTACCAGAAACGTCTCATGAAAAACAACGCCGTTGATTTTGACGACATCATCATGAAAACGGTGGAACTTCTCGAACAGGACAGCGAGGTGCTCGCTTATTATCAGAACAAATTCCGCTATGTGTCCGTGGATGAATATCAGGATACCAACTACGCGCAGTTTGTTCTTACGGAACTGCTTTCCGGAAAATACCGCAACATCATGGTGGTCGGCGACGACGACCAGAGTATTTACCGTTTCCGCGGCGCCACCGTCGAGAACATTCTGAATTTCGACAAGACGTATCCGGATGCCAAAGTTATCAAACTCGAACAGAACTACCGTTCGACGGAAACCATCCTTGACGCGGCCAATGCCGTGATTTCTCACAACGGCATGCGGCACGACAAGCACCTGTGGAGCGACAAGGGGGCGGGCGAAAAAATCCGTCTGCACGAGTCGGAAAACCAGATAGAAGAAGGCCGCTTCATTGTGGACGAAATTGCCCTCGGCGTCGCCGGCGGCAAGCATACATACAAAGATTATGCCGTTCTCTACCGTATCAACGAGATGGCGCGTTCGCTGGAGAGCACCTTCTCGAAACGCGGTATCCCTTACCGCATCATTGGTGCCCAGCGCTTCACGGACAAAAAAGAAATCCGTGACATGATAGCCTATCTGTATCTTGTTTCGTCACCCGACGACGACCAGCGTCTCAAACGCGTGATAAACGAGCCGAAACGGAAAATCGGTGTGTCCACGGTGGAGGCCGTCGAAAACATCGGGCGTGCGATGGGACTGCCCATGTATACGGTATTGTCCCGTGCCGGGGAATTTCCGGAAATAGCGAAAAATGCACAAAAACTGCAAACTTTTGTTTCCTTAATCGACGGTTTGCGTGCCGAAAGCCTGTCGCCATCCGCTTTAATTCCCGAGGTGTTTGAAAGAAGCGGATACCACGATATGCTTCTGAAAGAGGGCTTTGAAGGAGAGGGGCGCATCGACAGCGTCAACGAATTTGTGTCGGCGGCCGCCGAATATGAAAACCGCTGTCGTTCGGTCGGGGAAGAACCGACGCTGGATGGGTTCCTCGAAGAGGTTGCATTGGTCAGCGATGTCGACAGATACGATGAGGATGCCAACGCCGTTGTGCTGATGACGGTACATTCCGCCAAAGGCCTTGAATTTCCCGTGGTGTTTCTCGCGGGCATGGAGGACGGTATTTTCCCGTCGGAAACCAATCTCACCGACCCGGCGGCCATGAGTGAGGAGCGCCGTCTGGCCTATGTTGCCATTACCCGCGCTAAGGAAGCCCTTTATATCACCTATGCCAAGAGCCGTATGCTCTACGGCAGGGAACGGCCGTCAACGCTGTCCGTGTTTGTGAGAGACGAAGTTCCGGCTTCTCTTGTGTCCCCGGACCGGCCGCGGCGCGTGCCACCGCCGTCCCGCCCGTCCCCTGACGGAGGATACGAGCGCCCCGTCCGCGGAAAATCCCCCTTTTCGGACGGCTTTGACAAACCGAAAACCGGCGCCGCGCGGTACGGTGTGGAGCATTTGCCCGTCGGTTCGCGCGTCAGTCATACGATTTTCGGAGACGGTACCGTGACAAGTGCCAAGGACATCGGCGGCGACGTTCTCTATGAAGTTGCCTTCGATAACGGGCAGACAAAGCGGCTGATGGCCAGTTTCGCAAAACTCCGTCGTATCTGAGGCGGAGCAAAACCGACAATCTGCACAAATTGTGAACAGTACTTTTGTGCATACTGCCGAAGAAAATCAAAAAGAGGGCATTTTTTTGCGAAAATGCCCTTTTCTTATGCGCAATTTTATGATAGGATATGAATATCTTTCTTCCGTGCCCGCGCGTATTCGCGCCGTACGGAAAGCCCGAAGGAGTCACGTATGAAAAAAATCTCACTGCTTTTGGTCTTTGTGTTGCTGTTTCTGACCTTTGCCGCGTCCTGCGGAGAGGTAACGCCGCCGGCGGAGGAAAAGGAAACGTACAAAGTCATGCTGTCCGTTCCCGACGGCGTCACCGTCAAGGGGAACAACCCTGTTA
>CAKRWK010000007.1 GCA_934417455.1 uncultured Eubacteriales bacterium | reverse complement strand
CTCCATCTCATGCGGGCGGAAAGCCCCGGCCCCGACGTTGGCAAACTCGTGCCGAAAATCCGGCAGACCGCCGCGAGTCTGTAGATCACCTACATTTCACGGACGGTTTTGGATTTCGTTCTTCTCCTTGTCGGCGGCATGCCCGTTTTTGACGCCGTCTGCACGGCGGTCGGCACGGCCGGCACCGGCGGATTCGGAATCAAGGCGGACAGTCTGGCCTCTTATTCGCCGTATCTGCAGAACGTGACGACGATATTCATGCTTTTGTTCGGCGTCAATTTCAGTGTTTACTATCTGCTCCTCACGCGGCATTTTCTGTCCGCCATGAAAGACGAAGAACTGCATCTGTACGGCGGCATTGTTCTCACGGCCGTCGTGTGCATCACCGTCAACATCCGTTCCTTGTACGCAACCTTCGGCGAAACGCTCCGCCACGCTTTTTTCCAGGTGGCAAGTATCATTACGACAACGGGCTTTGCCACGACGGATTTCAATCTTTGGCCGACGTTTTCAAAGACGATCATCGTCATTCTGATGCTGTGCGGAGCCTGCGCGGGCAGTACCGGCGGCGGTTTCAAATGCGCAAGGGTCCTGCTTCTCATCAAAGGATTCTTCCGTAATTTACGGCAGGTCATTCACCCGCAGAAAATCGAATCCGTCCGCATCAACGGCAAGCACGTGGACGAAAAAATTCTTTCCAACACCAACGCGTACCTGTTTGCCTATGTGGCCATTCTTCTGCTCAGTTTCCTTTTCGTATCGCTCGACCCGTACGCGGAAACGGTGACCACCGCGTTCACCTCGGTGGTGTCCTGTTTCAACAACATCGGTCCCGGTCTTGACGGCGTCGGTCCGATGGCAAGTTTTGCAGGCTTCGGTTGGGGCTCGAAACTCGTTCTGATTTTCGACATGCTGGCCGGCCGTCTCGAAATTTTCCCCATTCTCGTGCTGTTTTCTCCCCGCGCGTGGGAAAGATCCTGATGAAAAAGGACGCTTTTTCGGAAAGCGTCCTTTTTATTTTTTGTTTTGTTTTTTCGCGGGTTCGTCCGGCAGGCCCGACAGGTACAGCCGGATAACGGAAGAAATCGTTTCGGCCAGCGCCGCCCGCGACGCCGCAGGGAGAAACCGCGTTTCGCGATACAGGGAGACGAGATGTCTCTCCTCCTCGGAAAGGTTGGTGCCGTCGGGGTCAATCGGCAAGCGGAGAAGGTCGCCGACGGTGACGGAAAACGCCTCCGCCAACATGGGCAACATTTTCATATAGGAAGCGGAACGGCCGCGACGCCAGTTATTGACGGTCTTGTCCGGCAGGCCGACGGCGCGTTCAAACGCAACGTCACTGCCGTAATCCGTCGTAATCAGGGCAAAAATGCGGGCGCCGACTTCTTCGGCATGTATATCCTTCATTGTCTGCCCCCGCCGTTTTTCTTCGTCGGCTTTTTGCGGGCAGGCGATGTCGCTTTCGCGCCGTTTTTCTTCTTCGCGGCGGAAAAGCCGAAATTCCCGACCCTGCGGCCGAGCGTGAAGTATTCCCCATGCGCATAGGCAAGCAGTCCGGCCTTTTCCATGTGCAGTTTCCCGCTGTCGTCGAAAAGCGCATCGTCGCAGGAAACATTGACAATATCGGCCATAAAAACATCGTGTGTTCCGAGCGGAATAACATCGGTCACACGGCATTCGAGCGCCACGGGGCATTCTGCAATTGTCGGCGTTTTGACAACTTTGCTTTCCGTTTTTGTCAATTTGCACTTATCAAACTTGTCGACTTTGGCACCTGTGTACATGCCGCAGAAGTCCACGGCACGTGCAAGTTTTTCGGTTGGCAGATGGATGACAAACTCACTGTACTTTTTGAGGAGTGCGTAGGAATGTCTCGTCGGACGGACGGAAACGTAAGTTTTCGGCGGCGTGGAACAGAGAATACCCGTCCATGCCACAGTGAGGACGTTGGCCTCTTCCCCTTCCCCGACGGTCACGAGCGCGGGCGGCAGAGGAGCGGTCAACGTGCCGCCCGGCAGATGACGGCGGCTCATGCGTCGGCCTCCGTGTCCGCGTCGGCGGGTTTCATCGTCTGCATGCCCATCCATGTACGGGTCAAAAGGCAATCCGGCAGGAGTTTGAAGAGCAGGTGCTGCAGTTTTGTATACCAGTTTGTCACGCACATGGTTTTCCCCTTGACCGAAGCGCGCACGGCGCGACGGACACCCGCCTCGGCGCGCCGAAGCGGCTCGGTTTTCTTCGGCACCCAAATACCGGGCTGCGCGGTAGCCAGTGCCAGAAACTCGGTATCCACCCACCCCGGGCAGAAACAGGTGGCACGCACGCCGTATGGACGGAGTTCGTAATTCAGCGCTTTGGTATAATGCAGAACGAACGCCTTGGAGGCAGCATAAATGTTGAAATTCGGAAGTGGCGTAAAGCAGGAACCGCTACCCATCTCTATGATGCGACCGCCGCATTCCATGTAAGGAATAAAGCGGTGGGTCAGGACGACAAGGGCTTTGTCGTTGAGGTCAATCATACGGCAGACATCCCGTTCGCTCACCTGTTCAAACGAACCGAATTTTCCGAATCCGGCCGCGTTGACAAGAAATTTTACCTTCGGTTTTTCCTCTTCGATGGCGGCACCGACTGCGGCAATGCCCTCTTCCGTACAGAGATCGGCCGATATGATCCGGGCCTCCACGCCGAGATCGGCGGCCAGTTTTTCCATCGGTTCGCGCCGACGGGCAATGAACCAGAACCGGTCAACGCCCTGTGTTTCTTTCAGTTGTTTTGCAAATTCGCGCCCGATTCCGCTGGACGCGCCGGTAATGACGGCAAGAGACATGTAAAGACACCTCTTTTGTTCTTTTCTCCGGGGTTCTTTCCCCTGTCCTATTTTACCATCTTTTTTCCGTTTTGTAAAGAGCCGATTTCAGCGCGGTTTTACCGCGCGGTGATTCTCGCCACGAGAACGGTCATATCGTCCTTCTGTCCGACGTTTTTCACGGCGACGTCAAGAATATGTTCGGCATACGTCTGCAAATCGCGGGGGACAGGGCGGTCCAGCAGTTCCATCAGCCACGGCGCGTCCTCGGGCGAGGAACTGATGCCGTCCGAAAGCATGATAATCACGTCTTCCGCATGCACCTCCACGCGGATTTTTTCGCTGTCCAGCGTGCGCAGCAGACCGACCGGTACCGTTTGCGAACGGATACGGAAGAGAGACTTGTCCCGTTTCATATAGGACGGCGCGGCGCCGCTCTTGTAAAATTCACCGTCGCCCGACACAAGGTCAAGTGCGAACATATCGACAGTGGACGTGCATTCATCCCCGCGGCTACGGAGCAATTGATTGAGAAGGTACAGTACCGTATTTTTCGTACAGCCGGCATCCGTCATGCGCGACAGATAATCCACGGTGAAAGAAGAAACCTTCCCCGCGGAAGCCCCCGTGCCCATGCCGTCCGACAGAACAAGGTAACCGACACCGTCCGAGGATTCAAAACAGCGTACGCTGTCGCCCGACACGTCGCCGGGACGGCAGGCGCGGGTAGCTGTGGCGGTTTCCATGCCGAACATGCTTTCGGTATGGCATTCCATCAGTACCATTTCGTCTTTGCGGAAATATTCGGGCGTCGACAGGCGGAGTCCCGCCGCCTCGGCCAGTGCCGCATGCAACTGCGGCGATGTGATTTTCGTTCCATCCTTATCTTCTCCGGCGGCAAGTATGTATTTTCTGCGATCACCGTACACCCGTAGCGTCCCGTCGGGGAACCCGTGATGGAGAAATACATCCGTCAGTTTTTCCGAAAGCGTCACGTCCTGCGTTCTTTCCCGTTCGTCCTGCAGGGCTGCTTCGTTCATCATTTTGGCGACGAGTTCACAGATTTCGGCGGTTTCGTGAGAGCGCGCCTCATGAAATTTTCCCGCCTCGGCCGCCGCCCGTTTCTGTCGGTATGCTTCCATGAAACGGGTCTTTTCTCCCTCATCACCGGAAAAACAAAACAGGTCGGCCGCGGTCAGTTCTTCTCCCGCCGCCCGCTTGGCGAGCAGGGCGGACAGGGTTTCCTTCTTTCCGGCTTCGCCGCACATGGGGTAGATGCGGCAACCGCGGCAGGTATCCGACAGAAGCGTTGTAAGGAGAAGTCTTTCGTCTTCCGTATCGAATTTCGTATCCGATACGGACAGTTTGCGCAGAACGGGAACCAGCGAGGAAAGCGAAGTTTCCAGACGTTTTTCCGATTTCGCGGCACCGCTCCGGTAGGAAAGCGCCATGGTACCAACCATGTCTGCCGCGACTTTGTCCGGTTTCCCGGCGGCGGGCGGCGCGGCCTCCGCGGGCAGTTTGCGTAGAAGCGGCAGCATCAGTACGGAAACAACGGCGCATTCCGGCGCCGTGGAAAGAAATCCGACAAGACCGCCCGCATAGGCACTCCACGCAGCGACCGCCGCCGGCATGGCGAACACGGCATACCCGATACCGAGGGGAAACAGAAGCCCGGCCGCAAGACCGCCGAGAGCAAATGAAACCGCATAGGTGGCGGACAGACCGATGCAGGAAAGAAAGCCTGTGGCCGCGCCGCGAAGAACTCCGAATCTCCGGGCGGCAAACAGCGTGGCGGCGGCCGCCGCCAGATAGGCAAAAGAAATCCCGAACAGGTCAAAGTTGCGAAGGGACGCACAGGTACACGCCACAAGCGTGGCCAATGCCACCTGAAAGTCCCAAAGACGGATTTTTTCGCCCCGTTCCCTGTCCGTGCGGGAAAAAATGCGGACACAACCGAAAATAAAATCGTGAAAATTCATGGGAAGGACAAAAAGTCCGCCAAAAAGAAAAGCGAATATTCCGCAAAACGCCACCATAGCCGCGGCATACAGGACGGCAGTCAGAGTCAGTCCGTGCAGGAGAAGTTCGTATATGCCGCAAACAAAGCCGCCTATCACGGCGGCACTGCACCGCAGAAGCCTTCCTTCACAGAAAATGCCGCGGGGTGCTGCGTCCCGTTTCTCTGTCCCCGACACGGTAACGCGGAGAAGAACGACAATCACCGCCGTCATGGCATACACAATGCCCCCGTTGCCCATAAAAAGCGAGCCGAGCGCGGCACCAAGCGCGACAATCAGGACGCGGTAGGGCGTGGCGGCGACCAGCGCAATGCCGAGCGGATGCGCGCCGAACGCAATATGACAGCCCGACAGGGCCATGCTGACAAAAAACGTGAGTATATCGTAAAAAAGCGTCTCCGTATGTCCGCGGCGACGGTCGATTTCGGCACGAAAAAGGGACGAGAGCGTCACCTCGCCCGTCTTTCTTTCATACGCTTCCTTTGTCTCTTTGACTTTCATATCCTAAAATCCTTTCTTTCGGGACAGCCGCCCGCGGCAGTGTCCCCTTTTGAAGTTGTTCCGCTTCTATTTTACGTTCGGACGAACAAAAAATCCGTCGTTTTCCGCTGTCGAAACAACGGATTTCAGACGGATATGTTATCTTTTCTTTGCGTTTTTTGTCGTTTTTCAGAGAAAAAGCGGCATCTGACGGGTTTTTTGCGATATGTTAACGCATATTTCCGTGAGGATGCCGCATAAAATCTTTATTTCAGGGTGTCGAAATAGTTCAGCACGTTCTGTATCTGTGCGTCCCAACATTCCCAGGAATGGGAACCGGGACTTTCGTGATAAGAAAGGTCAAAGCCCGCCTCGGTAAGATACGCTTTTGCGTCTCTCGAATCCTGCAAAAGACCGTCCTCCGTTCCGCACCACATATAAACGGAGGGAAGAACGGTGCCCGCGGCGGCTGCACGACCGGACAGTGCGCGTATATCGTTGACGGAGCCGGGGATGGTTTCATAGTCTCCGAAGATGGCCGACCATTCCGAGACCTCCGCGCCGCAGAGATGTTGCGAACGGCGGTACAGGTCAAGCGCACCGGAAAGGCAGCCGATACCGCGGAAGCGTTCCGGATGCAGAAGGCCGATTTTCAGGGCGCCGTGTCCGCCCATGGACAAGCCCGCAATAAAGTTGTCTTCCCTGCGGTCGGTCATACCGCGGAAAAACGAACGCATCACATGCGGGAGTTCCTCCGAAACAAACGTCATATAGGCGGAACCATGCACGGCGTCGGCATACCAACTCCGTCCGCCGTCCGGCATGACCACCGCCATGTTCCGGCCGGCCACATACCGTTCCACGGACGTACGCCGCTGCCAGATGGTTTCGTCGTCCGAAAGGCCGTGCAGAAGATACAGCGTGCGGAACGTATCCGCCGCCGAGGTTTCCATACCGATAAGCGTGCGGCGCTGTTCCGGCAGAATCACGTCCGCACTGACGGCGGGACCGAGAACGTCGGAAAAGAAATTCACGTGAAGAAGAGCCATATTGTCCTCCGTAATACATTATTTTCAGAAACTATGATACCGCATGAAAGACGGTTTGTCAAGACTTCCCGCAAAAAAACGAAAAGCGTTGCTTTTTTGTCGGGAAAGTGGTATACTGTATGTAAAAATCTGTGTCCCGAGGAGAAACCATGCTAAGCGGACTTTTCATTCTGAACAAAGAAGCGGGGATGACGTCGCAAAGCGCCGTTCTGCGCGTACGGCGGCTGTTCGGCGCGGCCAAAGCCGGACACACCGGCACGCTGGACCCCATGGCCACCGGCGTTCTTCCCGTCCTTATCGGGCGCGCCGTCAAGGCCGGCGAATACCTGATTTGCGGAGACAAGCACTACATAGCAACGCTGAGGCTCGGACTCACCACCGATACGGAAGACGTCACGGGACGTATTCTGACCTCGTCGGACAAACGCCCGGGGGAGGAAGAAGTGTATGCCGCGGCACGCCGCTTTCTCGGCACGACCATGCAGACCCCGCCCATGTATTCCGCGCTGAAAGTCGGCGGAAAGAAACTCGTCGACCTGGCACGCGCCGGCATCGAAGTCGAACGTGCCCCCCGCCCGGTAACCGTTTTTTCCCTCCGCGTCGAACGGCTGTCGGAAAGCGACTACCTTCTGGATGTTGTCTGCTCCAAGGGCACGTATATCCGCACACTGTGCGCCGACATCGGCCGCGCCCTCGGATGCGGCGGCGTCATGGCTGCGCTCTGCCGTGCGGAAGCCGCCGGATTTACCCTGCAACAAGCGCACACGCTCGCGCAGTTGGAGGCCATGACGGAAAAGGAGCGGGAACAGGCGCTCTATCCTGTGGAAGCGTTGTTTTCCGACCTGAAAAACATAACCCTCGCGCCGTTTTTTTCCCGGCTCGCCCGGTGCGGCGCGGAAATCTACCTGAGAAAAATCGGACTTTCGGCCAATGTGGGCGAAAGGGTCCGTCTCTCGGACGAAAGAGGCTTTTTCGCGCTCGGCGAAGTGCGGGAATTTGCCGATGGCCCCGCCATCAAGCCTATCAAACAGTTTGACGTATAAAAACGGAAAGGAAGCCTCTCATGGGAACGAGACAGTGGACCAAAGAACAACTGGCCGCCATTACCGCACGGAACAAAACTCTGCTTGTGTCCGCGGGCGCCGGTTCCGGAAAGACCGCCACACTGACGGAAAGAATCATACGCATGCTGCTCGACAGAACCGCGCCCGTCTCTCTGTCCGACCTTCTGATTGTCACCTTCACCAATGCGGCGGCGGGAGAGTTGCGCGACCGCATCGGCGCGGCGCTGAAAGCCGCCATGGCGGAGCACCCGGAGGACTCGCGGCTCGCGGAGGAATTTCTGACACTGCCCGGCGCCCCCATTTACACCATTGACGCTTTCTGTAACGAGGTGCTCCGCATGAACACCGACAGCATCGGTCTTCCGCCGGATTACCGCATTCCCGACGCGGCGGAAGCCGACCTTGTGGCCTCATCCGTCATGGAAAACGTCATCACCGGATTTTATAACGGAAACTTTGCCCCCGATGTCACACCGGAAGCCTTTGCCACCCTTGCCGACTGCCTGACAAAAAACCGCTCGGACGAATCCCTCGGAGAGGCGCTCCTGTACCTGTACAAAAAGACCGAATCGCTCCCGGAAGGGGTGGAGGCACTGGCGCCGCTTGTCGACGCCTACGTAAATCCCGTCGGTGAATCCCCCGCCGTCGCCTATATTCTCGGGCGCGCGGACGAAATGTTTTCCGCGTTTCGCGATGCGTTCCGCATCGCCGTGCGCGCGCTCACGGAGGAAGGTGCGGAGAAAAGCGAAAAATACATCGCCCTGCTCTCGGACGAAATGTCCTTTCTCGACGTCCTTTTGTCCGTTCACACCTACGGGGAAAAGGCAAACCGTCTCGCACAGCACGCGTTTTTCAGGCTTCCCGTCGTCAGAGAAAAATCGGACGAACAGGAAAACGCCGTGCACCTTCTTGAGACGTACAAAAAGGACATAAAGGATTTTTCGTCCGTATTTTTTACCTATACGGAAAACGAACTGACCGCGCTGTTCCCAAAAATTCACTGTGTTTTGAACACAATCGTTTACGTTTTGCGCCGGTTTGACGAAAACTACCGTGCGGAAAAGCGGCGTATCGGCATCTGTGAATATTCCGATCTTGAACGGTACGCGTACCTTTGTTTCCGAAAAGGCGGGAAGAAAACTCCTCTGGCCGAATCGCTCGCGGCGCGGTACGTCGCGGTCTATATCGACGAATATCAGGACGTCAACCGGTTGCAGGATGCCATCTTCCGTGCCATATCGCGCCCCGACAACCGATTTCTCGTGGGCGACATCAAACAGAGCATCTATGGGTTCCGAAGTGCCGACCCGCAGGTGTTTGCCGATATGAAAGTCGCCTTTCCCCCGCTCGGAGAAGAAAAAGAAACGGCGGAAGCGGCCATCTATATGTCGCAGAACTTCCGTTGCGACAGGGCTGTTATCGACACCGTCAACGAAGTGTTTGACGCCGTGTTTGCTCTTATCGGCGACAGCATCGGGTATATTCCCGCCGACCGTCTGATATGCGCGAAAAAGGAGGACGCACCGTATCGGAAGACGGAGGTTCTTCTGGTGGAAAAGCGTTCGTCCGCCGCGGATACGGATGCGGACTACACGACAATCGCGCAAGCGGACGCGGCCGTCGTGGCCGACAGAATCGCAGGCATTCTCGCATCCGGAACCAAAAACGACGGCACCCCCGTCACCCCGGGAGACATTGCGATTCTTCTCCGTTCCTTCCGCGGCCGTCGCGCCGCTTTTGCCGAGGCACTGGCCGCACGGGGTATCCCCTGCGACATCTCCGACGACAGGGAATTTTTCCTCAATGCCGAAGTTCTTCTGGCGCTGTGTCTTCTGAACGCCATTGACAATCCCTCCCGCGACATATATCTGGCCGGCGTCATGTGCTCTCCCCTTTTCGGATTCACGCCGGACGAGTTGGTCGCTATCCGAAAATCCGCGCCGCGCGGGTCCCTCTTCTCCGCGCTGAAAACATATGCCTGTGATGCACCGGACGGCGGACACGCCAAAGAATTTCTCACTGTACTCGGAAAATACCGCACCGTGGCGGAAGGTCTGCCGGTGGACAGGCTTCTCTTTCGCCTGTATCGGGAAACCGGGCTTCTCGCGTTGGCCGCCGCAAACGGCGGGCGGGAAAATCTGCTCCTGCTTTACGACTATGCGCGCCGTTTCGAACGTTCCTCGCGCCGCGGTCTGTATGGCTTCATTCATTATATCAACCGTCTGATTGAAAACCGGACGGACTTTGATACGGGACGCATCGCCGACGGCAACGAAAACGCCGTACATCTGATGTCCGTGCACGCATCGAAAGGCCTGGAATTTCCCGTAGTATTCGTTTCGGGGTGTGCTGCGCGCATGAGCGGTGCGGACAACGCGCCCGTCGCTTACGCTCCGTCTTTCGGTCTTGCCGTTTGTCTGCGCGACGAAAGCGGTCTGACGTTTGTCAAAAACCCCGTTATGGAAGCGGTGAGGGACAGCCTGCGCCGCGACGGATTCGACGAGGAAATGCGCATACTGTATGTGGCCATGACCCGCGCCAGAGAGCAATTGATACTGTCCGGCACGGTCAAATCGGCAGAAGAATACATGGCAGAGCGGGCACGTGACAGACGCGCGCTCTCTGCCTATTTCCTTCGTCGCCTGCCGTCGTTTCTGGATATTGTCTGCACGACGGCGGAACAGACGGTAACCGTCACTGCCGTGCCCTATGCGCCGCCAACCGTTGCGGAAAGCGAGGAGAGCACCGCCGTACCGACAGAGGTCGGCGAGGCGGACCCGACACTGGTAAAAGAGTTCCGCCGTCGGTTTGACGCGGTGTATCCCGCACCGGAAATGACGAAGATACCGGAAAAACTGTCGGTGTCCTTTTTGTCCCCGAGTGTGCTCGACGGCACCGAAGAAGAGACGCCCGCACTGTCCGTGGACGCCGCGGACAGACCGACGGAAAACCGGAAAGTGCGCCTGCCCGCTTTTTACACGGGCATAGAGGAAAAGAGCGCCGCACGCGGCATTGCCACGCACGCATATCTGCAGTTCTGCGACCTTTGGCAACTGGAAACGGACGGTTCCGAAGCACAACTGCGGACACTGGTCGACCGGCATTTTCTTTCTCGGGAAGATGCCGAATTGGTACGTCTTCCGGAAATAGAGAAATTCCGTCTTTCGGCATTGGCAAAAGACATGCGCACGGCCAAAAAACTGTATCGCGAATTCCGTTTCCATGCGCTTCTTCCCGCGGAAAAATTCACCGCGTCGGAAGAACGGCGACGCGCGCTTGCCAGTGCGGACATTCTCGTACAGGGCGTTATCGACTGCATCATCGTTCATGACGACGGCACACTGACACTGGTGGATTACAAAACCGACCGTCTGACGAAAGAGGAACTTGCAGACAAGAAAAAAGCGCAGGCCGTTCTTTCGGAAAAACACCACCTGCAACTTTCTTACTACGCCGATGCCATCGAGAAGATTTTCGGACAACGCCCGTCACGCTCGCTGATATATTCCCTTCCTCTCGGCGATACGGTGGAAATCTGAGCAAACGAAGAAAAACGAATGTTTTGTAAAGATAAATATGCAAAGAAACCGGAGAAACATCAGGTTTTCTCCGGTTTCTTTTTATCTTTGGTCAGATTTTTCATCCAATCGTATTTGCGGATTTTGAAAAACGCGACAATACATTTGAGGATCTGGTCGGACTTCAGACAGGCAAATACGAGCCACGGCGCACCGCCGAGACGCATGACAAGGTAGGCCGACGGAAGGACGACGAGAAAGACGAAAATCGCGTCGTTTTTCAGGACAAAGGACACATCGCCGCCGCTTTTGACAAGTCCGAACAGACTGGCGCACTGGTAGCAGGTGCCGATGACCGTAACGGAGAGAATCAGAATGAATTGCCCGGCATACCGGAGTGCCTCGGGACTGATCCGGTACAGCGAGAGAAACGGCCCCCGCAAAAGCAGGATGGCACCGGAGGTGAGAACGCCGAGAATCAAAAACAGAATCTGCACCGTCACGGCATATTCTTTCATTTTTTCCGTATTCCCCGCCCCCACGGTTTTGCCCGTGATAATACCGACGGCACCGGCCATACCGTTCATGACGACGTAACACATATTGTGCATGGTACCGGCAACGCTGACGGCTGCCATAACGCTTTTGTCAAACCGCCCGATAATGGCAGAGCCCGTCAGCATATTGGCAGCCCACACAAGCTGTCCGGCAATAACCGGCGCACCGTATCGGATGAAATCTCCGAGAAGGCCGCGGTCGACACAGAGAATGTGTTTCGGACGGAATTTCAGTTTCCGGTCAAAAAAGAATACATACACAGAAATCACAGCGGTTTCGAGAATGCGGGCGCTGAGCGTCGCAATGGCGGCTCCGCGAATGCCGAGCGCGGGACATCCGAACCGGCCGAAAATCAAAAGATAATTGAGCATGATATTGGTGACAAGAGAACAGAGGGAGACATAGAAACCGATGCGTGTGCTTTCCACGCTGCGCATGGCGGCAATCAACGCCTGCGTCACGCAGAAAAACAGGAATGAAAGGCAAAGCACGGACAGGTACTCCGCCCCTGCCCCGATGACATCGGGATCCGATGTAAAAAGAGACAGAACGGAGGCCGGAAAAAGCGAACAGACAACCGTCAGTGCACTACCGAACACAACCGAGAACCAAAGCCCGACGGTGACGACTTTCCGGATACTGTCCGTATCGCCGCGCCCCCAGTACTGTGCAGACAAAATCAGGATGGCGCCTTCTATGCCGCCGGAAAACACCTGCAGAAGTGTCTGAATCTGTCCGCTCATATAAACGCCGGAAACCGCCGTGTCTCCGAGAGCACCGATCATGATATTATCCGCCAGTCCGACGGCAAATGTCACAAGATTCTGCAAGGCTATCGGCCATGCGAGCATAAACAGTGTTTTATAAAAATTTCGGTCTTTCGTAAGTATCATGGTCTGTCCTTTTGGCTCATTGTTTCTCGTTTTTTGCAAAATGAAAAGAATTGTTTTTATTTTTGGCTTTTATCCTCGCCGAAAAACACTGTTTGCAGGGGTGTTCCGAGTTCCCTGAGATGACTGTCCTCCGAGTAGGACAGCGGAAAAAACACACCGTTTCGGTAAAGGCAGGTACTGACGGAAGCATTGGTGGGAAAATTGACCCGGCAACCGACGTCCTCGGGAGAAAACCCGGAAATTTTGCCCCAAAAGGCGCGAATGGCGCCGGCATGGGAAACGATGCAAACAGTTTTTCCCGGGTAAAGTTCGCATATACGCCGAATCTCGTCGTATACACGTTCGGCAAGATGTACAATGGGCTCACCGCCGGGCGGGCAAAATGTGCCGAATTCCCGCGACCAACGGTCGGGGTACAGTCCCGGATACCGGGTCGAAAGTTCGGTTTGTGTTTTCCCTTCCCAATCGCCGGCGCAAAACTCGCGCAGCGCTTCGCTTGTCTCCACATGCACGGCATGATATGCCTCGTGCGGCGTTGCCGTATGAAACGCGCGCAGCAAATCGGAGGACCATATGGCGGCCATAGGTTCGTCGGCCAGATATGCGGCCGTGGCCTCGGCCTGTGCGCGCCCGAGCGGTGTCAGATCCGGATTGCACTGCCCGGCAAATCGGTGTTGCAGGTTGGCTTCGCTCTGCCCGTGACGTATCAGAAGGACGCGTATCGCGTCTGACCGGTCGGATGTATCCGTAGTTTTTTCCATGTGATTTCCTCTCTTGCACAAATGCCATTCGCTTTTCGTTTTTAGTATGTCCCGACTATTATAACATATCCGACATGCGTTTTCAAGAGGAACGCGGAAAAGGAAAACCTATGCCCCGTTCGGATTTGCCCGAGTAAGCAACAAAAAACATGGGCGCAGACCGATATCGGTCTGCGCCCATGTTTTTTTACATGCGTTTCAGAATGTCGTCTTTTTTCTTTTCGTACTCTTCTTTTGACAGAATACCGTCCTCAAAAAGTTTGTGAAGTTCGCGGAGTGTATCGGTCGGCGCGGGCGCCATGGCAACCTGTGTGCCGAACGGTGCCTTCGGGGCGGGCGGCCACGGCAGTGCGTCTGCCGCCGCTTTCCACTTCACACACTTTTCCGCAAGGCCGCGGAAAATCACGCCTTTACGGTACAGAACAAGAAGCACGCCGGTCACAAGAAGAATGATGCTCATAATCTGTGACGGCGAAAGCGCA
>CAKRWK010000006.1 GCA_934417455.1 uncultured Eubacteriales bacterium | reverse complement strand
CCCGGCCCCCAAGGCCGCGCCTTCTGCCCTGTCCGCCGCCTCCCGGAGCAGCAAATCTCCCGCCGAGGCGCTGCGCAAGGGCGTTTCCCAGCCCCCCAAGGCCGAGAAAGCCCCGGAGGCTCCCAAGGCGGAAGCCCCCAAGGCCGAAACATCGAAATCCGAAGCGCCGAAGGCCGCGCCGGCGGCTCCCAAAGCGGAATCTCCGAAGAACGCTCCCGTCCGTCCGAACGACGGCAGAAACAATGCCCGCCCCGCCGACGGCCGTTCCGCCTATCAGGGCAACCGTTCGGGCGACAACCGTCAGGGCGGCTCTCAGAACAACCGTCCCGGTGCGCAGGGCGGCCGTCCCGGTGACAACCGTCAGGGCGGCTATCAGAACAACCGCCCCGCCGGCGGTGACCGCCGCGGTGGCAACGGTTACGGCCGTTATACCGCCCAGCCGCAGGAAAATCCCTTTGCCAAGCGCATGGCAACCCCTACCCCCAAACCCGCGGCACCGAACCCGACGCGCCCTGCCCAGCAGGCGCAACTCGAACGTCAGCAGAGAGTTGCCCGCGCCCAGGCGGAAATGCGCGCCATGGAAGAAGTGAAAATCAAAGAAGCGGCCAAGGAAAAGGCGCGTATCGAAGCGCAGAAGAAGGAAGAACGCCGCGCGCAGAGACAGCAGTTCAAGACGATTACGCCCGTCGTACCGAAAGAAGATGTCAAAGGCGGCGTCAACATCGTGTCGGAAAACGTGTCCGATACCGCGCCGAAAACCCGCGTGGTGGATACCAGAACGTCCGATGTCAACCTGTCGAAGTACGATGACAGATACAGTGAAAAATTCTTCGCCATCGCCAACGGCACGGATACCAAAGCGCAGAAACAGAAACTCAAGAAACAGGACAACAAGAAACAGACTCAGCGCAGTGCCAAAGACAAACAGCGTGCCGCCGCCGAAAAAATCAAGCGTATGGAAGCGGAAATTGCCCGCAAAAAGCCGCTGGAGATTACGGTGCCCGACGAAATTTCCGTCGGTGAGTTGGCGCTCCGCCTGAAAAAGTCCTCGGCGGAAGTCGTCAAGAAACTCATGTTCATGGGTGAGATGAAAACCGTCAACGATGTGGTGGACTACGAGACCGCCGAGTTGATTGCCGACGAGTTCGGCGCCAAAGTGACCCGCGAGGTCGTCGTCACCATGGAAGAAAAACTCTTCACGGAGACGGAAGACAAACCGGAAGACCTCGTTGAGCGTGCCCCCGTTGTTTGCGTTATGGGTCACGTTGACCACGGTAAAACTTCCATTCTCGATGCCATCCGTCACACCAACGTCACCAAAGGCGAGGCAGGCGGTATCACGCAGGCCATCGGTGCTTACCGCGTGAAAGTGAACGGCAAGGACGTCACCTTCTTAGATACGCCCGGCCACGAAGCCTTTACCGCCATGCGTATGCGCGGCGCGAAATCCACCGATATTGCCATTCTTGTCGTGGCCGCGGATGACGGCGTTATGCCCCAGACCGTGGAGGCCATCAACCACGCCAAGGCCGCCGGTATCGACATCATCGTCGCCATCAACAAAATGGATAAACCCCATGCCAATCCCGATAACGTCCTCAACCAGTTGACGCAGTATAGCCTTGTGCCCGAGGCATGGGGTGGAGACGTCATCTGCGTGCCCGTCTCCGCGCTGACGGGGCAGGGTATTCCCGACCTTCTGGAAAGCGTCCTTCTTGTCGCCGAGGTCAAGGAACTGAAAGCCAATCCCAACCGCCGCGCGAAGGGTATCGTCATCGAATCCCGTCTGGACAAAGGACAGGGACCCGTGGCCACCATCCTCGTGCAGAACGGTACGCTCCATCAGGGTGACTACGTGATTGTCGGCAACGCCGTCGGTCGCGTGCGTTCCATGAAGGACGATAAAGGCAAACTTATCCGCACGGCCGGTCCCTCCGTGCCGGTGGAAATCACCGGTCTTGACGATGTGCCCCAGGCGGGCGACGAACTCAACGCCGTCGAAGACGAGCGCATGGCCAAAACGCTGGCCGAGCGCCGCAGAAACGAAATGCGTCAGGAAATTCTCGCGGCCAATGCCCGCGTCAGCCTCGACGACCTGTTCAACCAGATTCCCGAGGGCGTGAAAGTTCTCAACATCATCGTCAAAGCCGATGTCGCCGGTTCTGCCGAAGCGGTCAAAGCGTCTCTGCTCAAACTCTCGAACGAGGAAGTCAAAGTTGCCGTTATTCACACGGCCGTCGGCGGTATCACCGAGTCCGACGTTATGCTTGCCGCCGCGTCCAACGCCATCATCGTCGGCTTCAATGTCCGTCCCGACAAGAACGCCATCGACAGCGCTGAGCGCAACAAGGTTGACATCCGTACACACCGTATCATTTACGAAATCATCGACGAAATAGAAGCCGCTATGAAGGGTATGCTGGCGCCGAAATTCCGCGAGGTCATCCTCGGCCATGCACAGGTGCGCCAGACCATTCATGTCCCGAATGTCGGCACCATCGCCGGTTCCTATATCCAGGACGGTAAGGGTACCCGTGCGGCGCAAATCCGCGTCGTTCGCGACGGCGTCGTGATTTTCGAGGACAAAATTTCCTCTCTGCGCCGCTTCAAGGACGACGTGCGCGAGGTGGCCGAAGGCTACGAATGCGGTATCGGTCTCGAACGTTTCAACGACATCAAAGAAAACGATATTCTCGAAGCCTTCGTCATGGAAGAGGTCAAACAGTAAATATTTATTTGCAAAATACGCGGTTTTTCTCAAACAATGTCCCACGCAAACCCGCATAAAATGCAAAAAACAATTGTCCCCCTTCGGCCGCTTTTCGCATGGCCGAACAAAAAGACCGGAAAATCATGTTTCCGGTCTTTTTCGTTTTTTGTTCGCGCATTCCGCGTGGCGGTTGTTCCGGGAACCCGGACAATCGGCGGCAAATGGTCGGTTTTCTGCCGTCGAATCTCTCGGAGAACATTCGGTTACCACACTGTCGGTACACCGTCCTCATAATGCCAATAGTTTCCGCTTTCGGTCGGCCGGCTTTCGCTGTAACAGAAGTATGCAGCGTCGGTGAGATTTGTATTTCCGTCCCCGATAACGATATTTTTCCATTGGATTTCCGTGCCTTTGTAGTACACAATCCCTACATAGGCTGCGAAGAACGCATCATGGGAAATCTCCGTTATACCGGATCCGATGACGATACTTTTCAAATTGCAATATTCAAAGGCAAAAGCCCCCACACTTGTTACACCGTCGCCTATTATTACGTTTGTCAGATTATAGCACCGAAGGAAAGTACCGGAACCTATGTTCGTCACATTGTCCGGTATAACGATACTTGTTAAACTACCGCAAAATGTGAAAGCATTCTTGCCAATGTCCGTTACGCTGCTTCCTATGGTTACGTCTGTTAAACTTCCGCAATACATGAAGGCACTGCTGCCTATGCCCGTTACGCCGTTTCCTATGATGACGGTGGTTAAGTTTTCGCATTTTTCAAAGGCACTGCTGCCTATATTCGTTACACCGTCCGGTATAACGATGCCTGTCAAACCGCTGCAACGGTAGAAAGCATAGTCACAGATTTCGTAAGTTTTGCCGCTATAATTCTCAGGTAAGGTAAGTTCGGTTGCCGTACCCGTATAAGCGATCAGATAATTTACGCCGTTATCGCCTGTGATAAACCAAAAATCACCTTGATTTACAATCCTGCTTTTTCCGCTATGTACGGTTTTGGCGTAACAACCGACTAGACCGTTGTCTTCGCTTCCGGCGGTTATATTCAGACGGCTCTCATTTATCACTTCCGCAAGTTTACAGCATTGAGCAAACGCCCACGTGTCTATACACGTCACGCAGTTTCCTATCGTTACGCTGATTAACCTGCGATATCCGTAAAATGCATAAGCGTTTATCTTTGTTGCTGCGGTTATGTTCGCTCTTGTGACCAACTCGTTGTTTACATACAATTTTGCGTCATCGTCTAACAGTCCTGCGCCGAAATTTCCGAACTCTGTTTGCACCCACCGGTCTATCGTGCCTGTGTAGTATATGTTTTTATTGTAAGAACAACCGGTGAAGGCATATTCTCCTATACTCGTCACACTGTCCGGTATAACTATACTTGCCAAACCGCTGCAATTATAGAAGGCATATATCCCTATACTCGCCACACCGTCGGGTATAACTATACTTGTTAAACCAATGCACTTGTAGAAGGATGCATTGCCTATACACGTTACACCATTGCCTATGGTTACGCTTGTTAAACCGGAGCAACCGGCGAACACATAATCGGATATTTTCGTTGCGTCGGTTATATTTATTTCCGTTACCGACTTGTCGTTTATATACAATTTCGCGCCGGTATTCAATGGGTTGGCGGCAACACAGGCAAAATTTATTTGCATCCACCGGTCTATGGTACCGATATAGTTTACGCTTGTCAAATTGTTGCACTTATAAAAGGCATTCCAATCGATCGACGTTACACTGTCGGGTATGACTATACTTGTCAAGCCGGAGCAGGATTCGAAGGCGTTTCTGCCGATACTTGTTATACTGTCGGGAATGGTTATTTTACCTTTTATGCCTTTCGGTATATGCAAAAAATAGGTTTTTCCTTTGTTGTACAGTATTCCGTCCCGGCTCGCATAGGCAAAATTGCTTTCCGGTACGGTGATACTTTCCAGATCGTTGCACCCGGAGAACGCATTGTCAAAGATGCGAACACAGTTTTCGCTGACATCACAGGATTTTATGTTTTCGTCCGATGCACAAACCAATATCAGATATTTGTTGTTTTCATTTCCCAAATACTTGGCGTTGCCGTAGATGTTGTACTGCAACGAATCGCATCCGTCGAAATCATCTTCATTGATATGGTCAGCCAACCCGTTCGGAATCGATACATACTTCAAATTGCTGCAATGGTAAAAAACATTAAAACCCATGCTGATTATGCTGTCCGGCAAGGATATGCTTTCAATATCGGAACGATCGGCAAACAGTCGGTATCCGAGAGTTATGACAGGCTCGTTTCTGTATATTTTGGGAATTACAACATCTTTGGAAGTCCCCCGATAACCTTCCGCTTTATATCCTTGCCCCGGTATGTAACCGTAGGTCAATCCGTCGGTTGCACCTTGCGACGTGTAAAGCGCATGGACCGTTATGTCTTCATAGTTCAGTTCATAATCTTCCCATTCCGCGGTATATCCCGAAAGATGAAAACCGGACGGTTCCGTAACGGTCGGATTTTCTATGTCGTAATACACCGTTTCGCTGCGGTAATCCGGGGTAGGGAAATCGCTTTTGAACGTCACCTTGTAGCGCACGATGGTGTATATTGCGTTTACGGTAACGTCTCCGCCGATGAGGTCGTCGACATAAGATTCCCAAACGCCGCTATATCCCTTTTTCGCCGGAACCGCAGGCGCGTCTATGGCTTTGTTTTCCAGATTATATGTAGTTTCCGATACCGTTTTTCCGTCTGCCATAAAGAAAACTTTATACTTTATCGGAGTATATATCGCTTTAACAACGATATCGCCGAACGTAAGCGTATAATCAGACCATTTTGCGGTATATCCGTACTTTTCCGTGATGGCGGGTTCGGAAATGACTTTGTTTTCCACCGTATATTCCCGCTCGGCTACCACCGAGTTGCTTTCCGTGAACCGTACTTTATAAACTATCGGCGTATAGACGGCACAAACGGTAAAATCGCGAAGTGCAAGCGTATACTTTTCCCAAACTGCCGAATATCCTTGCTTTTGCGGGATGTCCGGTTCGTCGATGGCCTTATCATGGACGGTAAAAGCGATTTTTGCAATTGTTTGTCCGTCCGCTTTAAATGTGATGAAATAAGTACAGATGCTGTAAATTGCATTGACCGTACCGTCGCAAGGGAGCGCATAATCTTCCCATTTTGCCGAATAACCGTCCTTTTGCGGGATGGTCGGTTCCGTAACCTTTTCGATCTCATCATAGGTATATCTGAAAGTCTGAACCGTATTTCCGTCCGCAACAAAGCGAAGTTCAAAATAACCGTCGTTGCTGAGATATCGTCCGGATTTCAGAATGTCGGCTGCCGCGGACGGATTTTTCATATCGTATTCCGAACATCCTTCCCAGCCTTTGTAATGCGGGAACACGACCGAGGTCAGCGGACAATGGAGAAATGCATCCGTGTCTATGCAACGCACCTTTTTTCCGAACTCGACGCGGACAAGCGCCGTACAACCGCTGAAAGCGCATTTGTCTATGTCGGTCAGAGATTCCGGAAAGACAATATCGGTGAGTGCGGTGCAGTCCGCAAACGCATATTTTCCGACGGAGACAAGATTTGCGCCGAACTCTATGCCCCCCAAAGCACGGCAGCCGAAAAATGCATAATCGTCGATCCGGATGATTTCGTCGGGCAGGCGGACTTTGCCTCGGATACCTTTCGGCACAAAGATAAATTGCTTTCCGGATTCATCCACACCCGATTCATACAGTATGCCCTGATGGCTCTTCTGATACTTGTGCCTGTCGTTGACGTGAACCGCCGTAAGTCCCTCGCTGTCAAATGAGCCCCGTCTGTTCTTAAAATCGAAGGAATCGGGAATCGTAATTTCTCCCTGCAAAGCAGAGGGGACGATAACGTCCGTGCTGCCGTCTTTACTGTACAAAACCCCGTAAAAAGCGGAAAACCACCGGTTTTCGTCGGATATCGAAACAAACGTCAGGTTCTCGGTATTTTCAAAAGCGTCGGCACGGATTTCCCGAAGATTTTTTCCGAATGTAAGCGACGTAAGTCCCGAGCAGTTTTTGAATGCTCCCACGCCGATAACGCCCAATTCATCCGAAAAAATCACTTCCGTGAGATTTTTGCAATTCAAAAATGCATAATCACCGATTTCCGATATGTTTCCGGTGACTGTCAGTTTTTGCAGACTTGAACATCCCGCAAAGGAGAGTCCGACTTCGCGGAGAAAGGCAGGCGTTGAAATTTCCGTTACGGCCTTGCCGTCAACGTAAAGTTCCGCACCGCAAAACAGCGGATTCGCATTGTAATTTTCAAATTTTATTTTCCACCAGTCCTCGACCGTCCCCCGATAATCCACTCTCTTTATCATGTAAAAAGAACTGAAAGTGTTTTCATAAACGGCCGTCAGACTTTTTCCGAAGGATAATGTTTCGAGTGCACCTTGTGCCGCAGAGAAGGCTCCCGGTACAATGGCGACAACATCGTCGCTTAAATATGCGTGTTTCACGGTGTCCGAAGAAGATATCACTACCTTATTGTTGCTGCTGCGTAAATCCAGATACAATATACCGTCGGTATAATTTTCCCCGTCCTGACTGAATGCCGTACCCGAAAACGCGTCTCTTCCGATGTTCAGAGTGTGATGTCCGGCGGAAATACGTCTCAAATTTTTCGTAGACTGAAAAGCGCATGCGCCTATCCGGATGATTCTGTCCGGTAACCATACCGATACAATATTTTCATCCCCGTAAAATGCGTGATCCGCAATTTCTATCACCGGTTTTCCGTTGTACTCGTCGGGAACAATCAATTCGACATTTCCCGACGGCCTCGTTTTCCATCCGGTGACGACGTAACCTTCCGTTGTTTTGCCGTCTGCCGTCAGGCTTGTAAGAACATAATTCAGCCCGTTTGTCTGACCGACGCCGCAAGCCGTACAAACGCCGTTTTCAAAAATGTGCCCGCCGCTGTAAACGTTTTCCGTGACCTCATCCCCGCAGACACGGCAGTTTTTTTTGCGTATGCCGTCGTCGAAGCACGAAACGGATTTGACATCCGTCCAGTCGCTCCAATTGTGTCCGAGCGGCCCACCGTATGTAAAAGTTTCCTCGCCTTTGGCTCCGCACGAACATGATTTGTAGTATATGGCGGCTTCTGTGCACGTCGCTCCGGTTTTCAGATACGCCGTATCCGTATTTTCCGACACATAGTTGTGTACATGGTCGGGAGTTTCGCCGGCGTTGTCACAGGCAACCGGGAAACAACACATGAACAACAGGAAAGTTGCCGAAAGCAAAGAAGTGAAAAGACTTTTTTTACACATAGGAACTCCTCCGAATGTATTCCTGACATAATTTGCCCGTGAAAAATGATTATGATTAAACGTGTTTTTCGCGCCCCATTCTTTTGGGCGTTTCTTACGCATCATTGTATCATTTTGTCCCCTGAATTGCAAGTACTTTCGTGAAAAAACGGAAAATTCAAAAGGTTTGTCTATCCGGTTCCCGGTAGGGGTCGGCACCCCGACGACCCGCCAAGGGGAATGTCCCGAAAAAAGAAAAATCGGTAAAATGTCTTTCCCCCCTTGCAAAAATAATAATTATATAGTATAATTAAGTCTGTACCCTGTAGAAGTTCGTTTCTTCCGTCTTTATGTCGGAGAAACCCGAAAAACGCGTCCGGAGGGACATATGCAGCAGATTTATTCCATACCCGTCAACGAAGCCTTTGACAAGACGGCGGCGGAGCCGTCCGTCGGCTGTCCCTTTTGCGTTCTGTATCGCAAACTCGAAGAAGACGAACTTGACATCATTCTCGGCGCGTCCATGATGGAGCCGGACATCCGTATGCGCACCAACGAAGAGGGCTTCTGCGCCGACCATTACACGAAAATGCTCTGCCGCCGGCGCAAACTCGGCATGGGGCTGATTCTGGAGAGTCACCTTGCCGAGGTGAAGAAAAAAATAGGCAAAAGCCCGAAAGACCTTGTCCTGAAGCCCGGCACGGCGCAGGCAGCGGCCCTGGCGGCGCTGGAGACGAGTTGCTACGTCTGCGGACGTATCGGCAAAAACCTCGCGGCCATGATTGCGACGGCCGTTTACCTCTGGGAAACGGACGAAGCCTTCCGCAAAAAGACGGCGGCGCAGCCGTATTTCTGCCTGCCGCACTACCGGCGGATGATAGACTATGCGTCAAAGAAAATGCAAAAGCGCGTCTATCGGGAATTTTATCCCGTCGTCGCCGACATCGAATATAAATACCTTTCGGCACTGGAAGGCGACGTTTCGTGGCTTTGCAAAAAATTCGATTACCGTTACGACGAGGAGCCGTGGTACAACGCGAAGGATTCCGTCGAACGCGCAATTGCTTTCCTCACCGGCGCCGACACGGAAATCAAACAACAGTAAGGAAAAACAGAGAAGAAGCAAAGGAAGTTTTGGCAGAAAGGGACGACTGAAGATGATTATCGAAAGAATCGAAATAGGCCATTTCGGCATGCTGACGAATACGGCGATGGATTTTTCCGACACCGTCAACATCATCGAAGGCGGAAACGAAGCCGGAAAAAGCACCGTGGCGGCCTTTATCCGCTATATGCTCTACGGCTTTGAAACGGCGGACGCCGAGCGGGGCAATCTCGAGCGGCAGAAACGTGTACAGTGGCAGACGGGCGTGGCCGACGGGCGCATGGTCGTGCGCGTGCGCGGCAAGCGGTACGCCATTCATCGCACCACCGTTCTGACGGAGAACGCGGGACGGCCGGCCTACAAGGAAGAATCCACCATCATTGACCTCGACACGGGCGCGCCCGCGTTCGGAAAAAGTCCGGCGGGTGAGGTGTTCCTCGGCGCCGACCGCACCCTGTTCGAGAATACCGCCTTTCTCGGCACCGTGGGCGACGCGTCCGTGTCCGAATCGGCGGTGCGCCGCTCCATCGAAAACATTATTTTCTCGGGCAGTGAAAAGCAGAACAGCCGCGAGGCCATGAAAAAACTTGACGACAAGATGGAAGCCCTCATCCATAAAAACGGCGTGGGAGGCATCGTGTCCGACCTCCGCCACAAAGAGGACGAACTCGAACATCTTCTCGAAGTGTCGAGCGACGACAACCGCAAAATTCTTGACAAAGAGGCCGAACTGCACGAAATCCGCGCCGAGCGCGCGGAGGCGGAAACCCGTCGGGATAAACTCACGGAACTGGACGCCTACTATAAGAACGTCATGCTGATACAGACGTTCGACAAACTCCACGACCTCGAAAAAGAGGCGGAGGAAAAGAGCGAAAAATACCGCGCCTTCACCGAGTCCGAAACCTACCGCGGCTTTTTGCCGACGGAAGGGTATCTCTCCGATCTGCGTGCGGCGCGCGCCGCGCTGGCGGCGTCCGAGCGAGAAAGAGCCGAAAGACGCGCCGCATACGAAAAACTGGCGTCGGCGCCCGGTATCACCAAGGAAATCGAAGGCGCGATTGCCCGCGCGGACGACCTCGGCGGCGAGGAAGCCGTGACGCGCCGCGCCATGGGTTACACCCGCGGCCGCCCCGGCCGCACGGTCGGCGCCATTCTGCTCGGCCTTGTCTTTATCGCCGCCGCCCTTGCGCAACTGGCCGTGACGGGCGCGGCCGCCAAACCCGTCTTCCGCATTCTCATCGGCGCGGGCGGCGTGCTGGCCCTCGGCGGCGGCATTGCCCTCCTCGTGTTCGCCCTGCGCGACGGCCGCCTGCTCGGCCGGCTGGCCGGAGAGTTCGGCACGGGGAACCACGCCGACCTGCTCGGCAAACTCGGCGTTATTTCCGAGGTGCGCCGCCGTCGCGACGAACGCCGCGCCGCGCTCGAAGAAGCCGAACGCGCCATGAACGACGCCGTTGCCAAGTGCGACGAGGACAAACACCGTCTTTCGGCGCTCGTTGTCCGTTGGTCGGAGGACGAACTCCCGTCCGGCGCCGCGGCCGACGTGTTTCTTGACCGTCTGGAAGGTCGCATCGAAACCTTCCTTGCCGAAAAGAACCGGCTCTTCGACGAGAAGAACATGACGGAAATCACCGTCAAGGAAATCCGGCGCACTCTCTCCGACAAGAGCGAAATCGACATCCGCGCCGGCGTGTCGCCCCTCAAACGCAAGGCCCTTGCCGAAATCAATCACGACGAAATCATCAACGGTATTGCCGACTGTAAAAATACCATCGCCGAATGCGACAGGGAAAGTTTCCGCACGGAAAGCGAACTCGACCTGCTCAAAAACCGCGCCGTCGACCCCGGCGAAATCTACACGAAAATCCGCCGTCTCGACGAACAGATTGCCGAACTGTCGGATAAACACAAGGCCTATTATCTTGCGTACCACGCCATTGAACAGGCCTCCGACAGTCTCCGCGCGGAAATCTCGCCGCGCCTCGGCGCCTTTGCCACCGACCTTGTCGGTCTTATGACCGATAAGAAATACACCTCGCTCGACGTCTCCGACGGTCTGTCCGTCACCTTCACCGACGCGGACGGCAAACCCCGCCGGGCGGAACTCCTTTCGGGCGGTACGCAGGACCTTGTGTATCTGGCCGTGCGCATGGCATTGATTGACATGCTCTACGGCGAAAAGCCGCCGCTCGTCTTTGACGAAACCTTTGCCCATCAGGACAACCTGCGCGCCGAAGCCATGATGCGCGCCGTCGTCCGCATGGCGCAGGAGAACTGCCAGAGTTTCGTCTTTACCTGCCGTCAGAGAGAGGCCGCTCTTGCCGCGAACCTGCAAAAGAACGTCGGTATCTTCCGCCTGTCCGCCGCCGAAAAGACCGGGGACGGCGCGGCCGCGGTCAAAGCCTGACCCGCACAACCAAAAAATCAAAGTCAACCCAGCATTTTCCGGAGGTACTTATGTCAAATCAGAAGAAATTTCTCCTTGTCGGCAGTTCCGTCATGGAACTGTCCATGAACGCTTACCGTCTGCCGGAGCACGGCGAAACCCTGACCGATGACGGCGGCGTTGCCTACCTGCCCGCCGGCGGCGGCCTTTATATGGCGGCCGCCCTCGCGAAACTCGGTGCGGACGCCGCTCTCTGCTCCAAACTCGGCGCGGATTTCCACGGCCAGCGCCTGTTCGATTTCTATAAGGACGCGGGCGTGAACACCGCGTATCTCACCGTCGACCGCGATCTGCCGACCGGTCTTCTCGTCCGTATCAAGGACGGTACCGAGGCACCCCGCGTGCTGAATTATCCGGGCGCAACGGAAGCCCTGACGGCCGACGTCGTTGCCGACGCGCTGACATCCTTCCGTCCCGACGCCGTCGTGTCCGACTTCCGCCTGCCGTATCCCGTTCTGTCCGCCGCCGCCCGCGCCGCCGCGGACAAACGCATCCCCGTCTTTCTCTCGGCCGAAGGCTTCACCAAAGACATGAATGCCGATGACCTGCCGCCCGCCGAGGTGCTCTGCGTCAGCCCGGCGCTCGCGCACGAACTGACGGGTATCCGTCCGACCGGTATCGGCGACACACTGTCGGCCGCCACCAAGGTCTGCCGCAAAATCCGCGCAAAGAACCTTGTCATTCCGCTCGGCACGCGCGGCACCTTCCTCTACCACGGCACGCATTACGACCTTGTGCCGCCGTACGGCACCGTCAAGATTCCCGCCGACCTTGTCGGCGCGGACTCACTCTTCTTTGCCGCGCTTTCGCTGGCGCATATGTCCGACCCCGACCACATCGAAAATTCCATCGCTTTTGCTTCCGCGACCGTCGCCTATTCGGCCACGGCGGGCGGCGGACTTCCGTCCTTCCCGACGGCGGCCGCCATGGCGGATTTCCTTGCCAAAACCAGAAGATAAACACTATATTCAGGTAATGAAAAGGGGACAGAACGAATGAACGAACACGATACCGAACTGTATTACCTTTCCTCCGACAAAAACCACCGTGTGCACGGCGTGATTTTCCGCCCCGCGCCCGGCGTGCCCGTGCGCGGCGTTATACAGATTGCCCACGGCATGATTGACCACATCGGCCGTTATGAGGATTTCGCCCGCAAATTCTGTGAGGCCGGCTTTGTTGTCGGCGGCAACGACCATCTCGGCCACGGCAAGAACGTCTGGGACGCGGAAGAGTACGGTTTTTTCGCCGAGAAGAACGGCATACAATACGTTCTCGAGGACAGGCACACCATGACGGGGCTTCTGAAAAAGGAATACCCCGGCCTGCCGTTTGTCCTGCTCGGCCACAGCATGGGCTCGTTTTTCTCCCGTCTGTACGCCGTGACCTACGGGCAGGAACTCTCCGGCCTGATTATCCACGGCACAGGCGGCCCGAATCCGGCACTGCCTGTCGGAAAAGCCCTGTCGGCCGTCATCCGGCTGTTTGCCGGCCCGCGCCACCGCTCGAAATTTCTTGCCGACCTGACCTTTGCCGGGTACAATTCCCATTTTGACAAAGCGGAAGGCCCCGACGCGTGGCTTTCGCGCGACGGCGCGTATCTGCACCGGAACGGCCATGACGAAATGACGGGATTTATTTTCACCGTCGCGGCGTATCAGGACCTTTTCCGTCTTGTCGGAAGGGTCAACAGCCGCCGTTGGTTTGAAGAATATCCGAAAAACCTGCCGACCCTCCTTGTCAGCGGCACGGAGGACCCCGTCGGTGCCTACGGCAAAGGCCCGACCTATGTGCACCGCCATCTCATGATGGAGGGCGTTTCACCTCTTTCCTTGCGCCTGTATGAGGGCGCGCGGCATGAACTCTTCAACGAAACCTGCCGCGACGAGGTGGCGGCCGATATTCTCTCCTTCATCGGAGAATCCGTATTATGATATTTGCCGCCGCCCTGACCGGGCCGACCGGTATGGGGAAAACGGCGCTGTCGCTCTCGCTTGCCGACCTCTTCGGCGCGGAGATACTCTCGCTCGATTCCATGCAGATTTACCGCGGCATGGACATCGGCACCGCCAAAGCCACCCCGGCCGAGCGGGCGCGCGTGCCGCACCATATGTTAGACATCTGCGACCCCGGCGAGCCGTTCAGCGC
>CAKRWK010000005.1 GCA_934417455.1 uncultured Eubacteriales bacterium | reverse complement strand
TGTTGACCTGCTGCTTGAGCTTCTGTTCCGCTTCGGGGTTGGCTTTCAGGTAAGCGCGGATACCGGGCAGGTCGTCGTTCGTGAAGAGCAGGCGGGGATGCTGACCCGTGCGCGGCGTGGGGGTGGCAGATGTGCCGACGGTGTAGCCTCTGACACGGGCGTCCGCGGACATATCATAGACATTCGACGGAAGCGCGCCGCTGTAATCGCAGTCCATAAAATCGGCAATACCGATGGCGGCAATCAGTTGTTTCAGTTCGGCGTTCTTCTTGTTGAGTTCCTGTCTCTCGGCTTCGTGACGCGCGGCCTCGAGGTCGGCCAGTTCTTTTTCGTAATCTTTTCTTGTCATAAGGTCAACGCTCGACTTGGGGTATCCAAGAACAAAATCCCCGCTGTCGCTGACGATATCTACCAAGGAAAGGAACAGTTTCTCCCACGCGACGTCCTCGTTCGCGTAGAAAGCGATGGTGTTTGCGTTCGTCGCCCAGCCCCAGCGCAAATCGTCCGTGTCGTCGGCCACCTCGCGGATGAGTTGCTTGACCAGATCGTCGTTCACGTTGCCGACGAGAATGCGGTATTCGCCCGTTGCCTTGTCCGAGGCCACGGGACGGAAACGCATACCCGTCAGGGCGTTCAGTTTGTTGGACAGTTCGTTGGCGCGTTTTTGCATGGCCGTATTGCCGGCGGGATACACCATTTCAAAATCGCTCTCGCCGTTCTTGACGATGTTGAGACGGCCGGTGGGCTGTTTGTCGTCCGGAGTCGGCTTCTCTTTCTTGCCGCAGGAGGTCAGGGCAAAGCCGAAGACGCACAGCGCGACAAGAAGCAAAAGAGAAAATATTTTTTTCATAATTTTTTCCTTATTCAATAGAGGGGCGCCGCCCGTCGCCCGGAAAGAGGGACGGTACGGTGCCGTTGTGTTCGGAAAGTCTCTCTGTCAGTCGGTATGACGACAAAAAAGACAAACGGTCGGTATGGATTCCCTTTATCCGAAAGAGGCGACGGCAGGCGCGTGCTTGCCGTCGTCCCTTGGGGTCGGATTGACTGTATGGCGGAAAATCAGCCGTCCAGTTTCGCGTTCTTGATGAAGTTCTGCTGAATTTCCTGCAGTTTCGAGAGTTTCATGTCTTTGACACCGGTGTAGAGCTGAGAAATCTGGTCGCACTTCCAGTAGGAAAGAGCGAAGATGTGCCAACGGACGGCACCGACCGTGGTGTCCTCACCGCCGAGCGGGTTGGTGATGGTTTCGGTGTTGTAGATGATACCGATGGCGTCTTCCACGACTTTATCGTGAGAGTACACAAGGTCTTCCTTCATGTTGAGAAGGAGTTCCACGTTGGCGGTCGTAACAGCGCGGCCGTAACCGATAACCCACTCGTAGTATTCGGCGAGGATGTCGCTCGATTCGGTGGAGTTGTAGTTGATGTACGCGCAGGCGGCATCCACGCTACCGCACTTCGAGGAAATACCGAAAACTTTACCGACGTTGTGGATGGTGGTCTGATAGTTACCGTCCGTGGTCAGTTTGGCAACGGGTGCCACGGCAAAGCCCTTGGAGCCGGTGCTGTCATCCCACATGGTCTGATAAATGGATTTTTCGATGGCGCCGAGAAGGACGGCCGTGTCGCAGAAGAGACGGTTCTGTGCGAACATCTGCTGCGTTTCGGTGGTCTGTCCCTTGTAGATAAGAACGCCGCTCGTACCCTTGGGTTCGGTCAACTGGTCACGCTCACCGTCAGTACCCGCCACAACGTCTTTCAGCATGTTGCAGATAGCGACAAGGGATGCGGGGCATTCGGCACCGTAAGAGTATGTATATTCTCCGTCCGCACCGACTTCACGGTTGACAATGTGCATGGAGGAAGTGTACATGGCAGCGGTTGTGGCAAGACCGGACTGGCTGGACATGGCGAAACCAGCAATGCAGTTTCCGTCCGCGGCGAGGGAGTAGCCGCCGTTTGAGTCGGGTTTGCGGAGCGCTTCGGTGTATTCCATGATTTTCGACCACGTCCAACCGCCGGCCTTGACCATGGCATAGAAGTCGTCGACGTCAACGATGGTGTTGCCGTCCCAGTCGCCCGTGATGTTGATGGCCTGGTCGAGAAGTTTCAGGCTGATGGGCATAATCATGTAAGCGCGGGAAAGGTCGAAGGAGAAGTCGGACGCGATGAGGTACATCACCTTCGTCGAGAAGGTCAGATCCTGCATGTACTGCCAGTTGTAACCGTGCGCGTCGATGGCGTCTTTATCGAAGTTCTCATAGAACGGGCCGAGGTAGGTGTTGCCGTACACATTGGCGAAATAGCCGTTGATGGAGGCGCCCACCATGTCATAGATGAAGTTGTAGTAGATGTCGGGCGTATTGTCCGCGGCGGTTTCTACGGCAATCTGGCTCATAACCTGGTTCCAGCCGTAGTCTACCATATACTGATAGGTCATGGTGACATGCGTTGCATTCGCAGCGTTGGCGTTACGGGTCACGACCTGACGGAGAATGTCCGCATCGACGGTAGCCATCGTATTGCCCGCGTTGACATTGGCTTCCGTCCATTCGCCGGAAACAAACGCTTTACCGCCGGACTCAAGTTCGCCTCTGTTGGAGTTGTCACCCACGCTCATGACGAGGTTGGTGCTGCCCCAGGGGTAGTCCTTGGCATTGATTTCATCGTCGCACGGGTCGGTGGCAACGGTTTTCTTCGCGCCGCACAGGGAGCAGGCGTCGCCCTTCCAGGTGTGTTTCTGCGTCGGGGTATAGCCGCAGTCGGGGCAGGAGGCCGTGTGATTCGTTGCGTCCTTCTTCGTGTAGGTCATCTTCGGGTGCGTGCAGTTTTCTTCCTTTTTTCCGCAGGAGGAAAGAACGGCGACACAGCCGAGAACCATGGCGAGAAGAAGAACAAGAGAAATGATTTTCTTCATGATAGTCCCTTTCGGTTGAATTTTGCCTACGGGAAGAGACGGCACGTCCGCTTCCCTTTCGGTACTATCATTCTATATATTCCCATCCGAAAAATCAATAGGGAAACTTAAAAAAATATGAAAATTTTTTCATTTCTTCGTCATTTTGCACAAAAATCAAAAAAAATTTTGGGCACATTGAACAATCGACCCGTAAAAAGAGCGCGCCGACGGGTAAAAACCGCCGTTTGCGCCCGCGTGGCGTACAGGGTGTACGAAAGCGGGAGAAACGGCGTTTTCCGTGCCGGTGCCATACTATCCGGCGTTCTGCAAGAATTCCCTCACGGCGCGTGCCGCGAGCGGATGGTTCCGTCGGTTTTTCGCAAACAGAAAATATTGCAGGAAGATTGTTCCGTCAAAACCGAAAATAATGTTCAATTTCAATCAAAGCGGTTTCGTGCGTTCTTCCGGATGTTCCCCTTCCGGCTCGAAAGCGGCGAGGGCGCGGTAGAGTTCGCGGCGCGGACGGCCGCGGCGGTACGCAGAGACAAGGTGCGCGGGTTTGCGCTTGCCCGTGAGTACGCGCACGACGCGGCGCAGGACGATGAAGACCCAGAAGGGCGGGCGCAGAATCCACCACCGGCGAAGGAAGGGAAAGGCGTGCACCGTCGCGCCGTTCACGGAAAGGAACAGGTTGCGCACGGGGCCGTTTTTCACGTCACCGCCGACGGCGGCGAGAAAATACCCTTCCCCGAGACGTCCGTCATCGGCACGGCCGAAATTGCCGCTGTCGAGAATGTCGCAAAGAAGCGCTTCCGCCACCGGCATGCCCTCCGCCATGAAGGACATATACGGCAGGCCGAGCCCGACGTGCGCGGCGGCGGAGACGGCCGCGGCAAAATGCCAGAGGCCGACCTCGCGTAACGGCGCTTCCAGCGTCGCCCGGAAGCGTTCCTCCCCGAGGCGGAACAGGAACACGGCGAAATCCGAAAGGTGCCGAAGGCCGATGCCGACGGCAAACATATGGTGCTGCATATGCAGAAGCATGATGAGCCCGTGATGAAAATCGTCGGGCAGGCGGCAGGTGCAAAGGGCGTTTTCGGTCAGGCGCGCGGTATCCACGGTGTCCGAAAGCATCTCCCGCACGCGGCGGCCGACGGGCGTGTCGGGAAACTCCGTCACGGCGCGGTGCAGTTCATAGGACAGGTCGCCTTTGTGATAGACGTCGTGAAATCCGTGCGGCATGCCCGTCGGAACATAGCCTGCGGTCGACAGACGTTCCGCCGCGCGGGCAACGTCCTCTTCGTGCACGAGAAAATCTACGTCGCCCATGGCGCGCAGGGAGGGCACGGGATAGTACGAGGCCGAGGCCGCGCCTTTCAGAATACAGTACGGAATCCCCGCGCCGGTGAGAAGGCGGTCGATGTCGCGGTGCCCGGCGTGGACGGCGGCATTGTTCTTCATCACGGTAAACAGGTGACGGGGGACGGCCGCCGCGTCGGAAAAGCGGTCGGCGGGTACGTCGGCAAAGGCCGTCGCCGCAACGGCATGAACCTTTCCGAGGGCAAACGCCGCGTCCATGATTTCCTTCGGCGCCTCGCACGGGACGCCGCCGAACAGCGCGGCGCCGAGGGAGGACAGAAGCACGCGCTCGGCGTCGGTTCTCTTCCGCACGCCGGTCTGATTTTTCTTCATTATATATGTGTCTCCTCCGTTTCGTCCTCGGGCGGAATTTCCTTTGACAGGGCGGCGTTGGAATATCGGCTGTCCCCCGTCACCTCGCGTATCACGGTGAGGACAGATGGGAACGCCGCACGCATATCGCGCCGCGGAAGTTCCGTTTCTACCACGCACTGTTTTGTCCAGAACGGGTATATATCCACCTCAAAAAGTTGGTTTTTGTAAATAAATGTATACCGTTTTTTGTAAATGACGCGCCGCGCAGGGTCGCGCGCGGCAAAAAGCGCGGTGTATTCTTCCACCGTGATTTCGCGTTCGTCCTCTTCGGCACTCATGCCGTCGATACGTCGTTTTTTCGTCTCGTAAAAGCGCGTCTTTCCGTCCGACGTGCGGGCGCGCACGCGGTGCGTCGTTCCCGGAGCGGCGGCGAGATAGGCCTGCTCCATGTCGCTCACGGTGTATCCTTCCATGCATGCGAGCGCCGGCACGTGCGGCATGCGGGCAAGGTATTTTCTCTCGATTTCGACGGGGATTTCCCGCCCTTTTCCGGCATTCTCTGCCATTCGGAATCTCCTCCCGGAAAATAATTTCATAAAAATGCGAAAAAATCGGTTGACAATGATGAAAGAATATGCTACAATGAATGAACAGGAAATTTCATGCAGCGGAGGTCACACGATACATAATGGAAGAAAATCAGAGAACCGACACCGGGCTGACCGCGTCGGAAGGCGGCATGTCTGCCACGGCTACGGCCGAAAAGCCGACCGAATCCCTTGAGGCCGCCGCCCGCGCCCTGGATGCCGCCGAAGAGGCGGATATGTCTCACAACAAGACGGAGACCCCCACCCCCGAAAAGGCGCCCTTCGGCGTCCGTTTCGTCGCGTTCTGGGTCGCGTTCGGAAACGCCGTGGCGAAGTTCTTTACCCAACTTCTGCCCGCCTTCTTCACGAAAACTCTGCCGGCCTTTTTCCGCGCCGTGCCGGGTGCGCTGAAAACGTTCTTCACGAGCACTCTTCCGAATTTCTTCAAGAGCATTCCGGGCGCCCTCAAAACCTTCTTTGGCAAGGTGAAGAATTTCCGTTTCCGCAAACTCACAAAGGCGGAGCGCGCCAACCTGTTTGACCGGTTGACCACGTTTCTGCTGTTGTTTCTCTTCTCCGTTCCCTTCCTTATTTTGCTTTATATCATCCTTTGGTTTATGCTGAAGTAATGGTATAATCCCGGGGTATATGCACACTCTCCGCATCGCCTCGGGTATAAAGGGTGTTCGACCCGGAGGGCGCGTTCCCCTTGACGCGTGTTTCGTGTCGATCCGCAATTAGCACCCGACGTTCAGACTTCGGTTTGGATAAAATCAGAGGGGAATGTGCGACGGCCAGTGGCCGTCGCACGTTTTTTTGCGGAAAAGACGAACCGACGGGACGTGTTCCCCGCTTCGCCCCGGCATACGGGGACACCTACGCAAAGGGTCGTCGGGAGCGCGGGTCAGGGCTGTACCTTTACGTCGGCAGGCAGGAAAGCAGTGCCGCGGCGGCCGCCTGCTTCGCGTCCTTTTTCGTATAGCCCTCCCCCGTGGCCGCTGCGGCGCCGAGCGCGATGCGCGCGGTGAAAAGTGTGCCCTCTGCCGTCGGTTTCTCACTGACCTCGCCGACCCGCGGCCGCAAGCCGCGGTGTGCGGCATATTCGTTCAGCCGCCGTAGCGGACTGTCTGACGGGTCGCCCTCCGGGGCGGCTTTTTCTTTTTTCGGGGTATATTCGGCCGCCAACCGCGCCAGTGTCGCGGCCGCGGCTTCCGCTTCGGCGGCTTTGCGATTTTTTCCGCGTCCCTCACCGTACAGAGTTTCGCCGATGCGGCAGGCGTAAGTATACACGGGAACGCCACTCTCCGTCCGCTCGTCCGTCAATTCATACACCGGCGGCGGCAGACGGTGCTCCCGCGCGGCGCAGAACTCCTGCAGTGCTCCTTTGGCGCTGCCTGCCCCTTTGGCACTGCCTACCCCTTTGGCACCGCCTGTCCCTTTGGCACTGCCCGCCCCTTCGGGACGGACAAGGTATTCGCGCACATCGAGCATGCGCGACACAACACCCCGCACGACGCGCATGTCTCCGTCCGAATCGAGGTAGACTGCGCCGATGATACTCTCGAACAAATCCTCCTCCACGGAAGGTTCGTTCTGGGCGTTCTTCTTGCGGTCTCCCGCTCCCATGTAAAGAAATATTTGCAATCCGAGTTTTTTCATACTGGCCGACAGGTTCTTTTTGTCGCTGAGAGCAGAACGGATGACGGAGTAATCCCCCTCATCGAGTTCGGAGTACAGGCCATACTCGTACCGCCTTGTATAACTCTCGAAAAGCAACGTGGCCACGGCGCCCGACAAAACGGCGTCGCCGAGAAATTCAAGCACTTCGTTGGACTGATACGTCCCGCCGCCCGGCGCCGTATGTTCATTGCAATAGGTGGTTCTCGTGAAGGCCTGCCGCAAAAGGCTTCCGTCACGGAACGTGTATCCTATCACCTGTTCGATGTATTTTCTGTTTTCTTCAAAATCCGCCATAGCCATGTCCTCCGCCGGTTATATTTTACCATGTTTATCCGTCCTTGTCAAGGCGCGGGGGAAATTATTAAATAATATAAAATATGGGAAAGGCGGTTGACAAACGAATAAAGGTGTGATACAATGGGACTTACCTATATTTGTAAATATATTTTTATAGATATTGTGGAAATTCTTTCTGGAGGACGGTTCGGTGAATCTATCTGTCCCGCCGTGCAAGGACACCCTCGTGCGCTATTTTGAGAGTCGCGCGTACCTTTTGTCCGTCGCGTTGCTCGTCATGTTCGGGCATCTGCTCGGTATCGAATACTATCTGAACATTCTCGTGATTCTGCAACTGTCGGCCGCGCTCTGCCTTTCCGACTCGCCGAAGCCGCTGATATACACCAGTTCGCTTTTCATATTTCAGGTGACCCTGCGCCACTCGCCCTCGGAGCCCTATTTTTCCGACTACTATTTCCGCGGGGCAAAACTTGTCATTCTCCTGATTCTCGCCGTCGTTCTCGTCGGCTCTATCGCGTATTACCTCATACGCACGCGCTTCGTTCCCGACGTTCTGCAGGGAAACATGCCGATGTGCCTGCCGCTTTTTCTTTTCTCCGTCGCCCTCATCATCGGCGGCATCGGCCGCACGAAATACGTGGCGGAGAATCTGACCTACGGGCTCGGACAGGCCGCCGTTTGGTTTTTACACTTCGGGGTTCTCGCCGTCGGTATGCGCCGCATGAAGAAAGAAGAGATTCTGACGGCACTTTCCGACGTGGCCATGGCCGCCACGTGGATTATTCTCATCCAGCTGGCCGAAATTTACCTGACGACCGACGGTATTCTCAACCCCGACCAGTGGGTGGACAAGAACCGCATTCTCTTCGGCTGGGGCATTTCCAACACGGCGGGCGCCATTTTAGCCTTTCTCCTTCCCGTTCATTTCATCGGCATTGTCCGCACGCCCCGCCCCGCCCTGCCCATCACGACGGCGATTGCCGGTTACATCGGTATTTTCCTTACCCAGTCGCGCAACGCCATGGTGTTCGGCACCCTCGGCCTTGCCGCCAGCATTGTGTATGTCTGCTTTATCGGAGAACATAAAAAGTTTTTCCGCATCGTCACAGGTGCTGTCTTCGGCGTCGGCCTTCTCGTGATTCTCTTCTGTCCCGACATCCGCTATATGCTGATTCAGCAGTTTATCGAACGCGGGTTCAACGACGCCGGCCGCTTCCGCATATGGGAGCAGGCGCTCGACCATTTCTTAACATCCCCCGTGTTCGGCCGCGGCTTCTTCGGCACCGTGGAGGTGGTGGACAGCGACAAATACGTGGAGTTTTACCCCCCGGTCGTGCACAACACCCTGCTGCAACTTCTCTCCTCGACCGGCCTTGTCGGCACCCTCTCGTATGTCTTTGTGCGTGCCGCTTCCGCCACGCCCTTCCTCCGTCGGGGAACAAGAACGCCCGAGAAGTGGTTTCTTCTCTTCGCCGTGGTCGTCTTTCTGTGCGAAGGGTTGCTCGACGTCTTCCCCTTTGCCATTTATCCTACCTTTTATTACAATTTCTTCCTTGCCGCAGCCTTTGCCCTTGACAGTCTGTCGGGTAAGGAAGCCGAAAGGACAAACGAAACATGAAGCACACCGAGGCTCTCATCTCCTTTATCGAATCCTCCCCCTCCGCTTACCATACGGTGGATACGGTGTCCCGTATCCTCCTGTCGGCCGGCGCCGTGAAACTCGCGGAGGGCAACGTCGCCCCCCTCGAGGAGGGCGGTCTTTATTTCACCGTGCGGGGCGGTTCGTCGCTCATCGCCTTCCGCTATCATGCGGCGGCTGCGGGTTTCCGTATCAGCGCCGCACATACCGACTCGCCCGCCTTCCGCGTCAAAATGACGGCAGAGCACGCGGCGGCCGCATACGGCGGTCTTGAAGTCGAAAAATACGGCGGTATGATTTACTCGACGTGGTTTGACCGTCCGCTCTCCGTGGCCGGCCGCGTGCTCGTGCGCACGGCGGAGGGACTTTCCGTCCGTCTTTGTAACATCGACCGCGACCTGCTCGTCATTCCGAGCGTCGCCATCCACATGAACCGCACCGTCAACGACGGATACAAGTACAACCCCGCCGCCGACCTTCTGCCTCTCTTCTCCGCGGACGCACCGAAGGGTGACTTTCTTTCGGCCGTTGCCGCGGCCGTCGGGGCAAAGACGGAGGACATCGTCAGCCACGACCTCTTCCTTTATAACAGAGAACGCGGCCGCGCCGTCGGCGATGCGGGCGAGTTTCTCCTGTCGGCGCGGCTTGACGACTTAGCCTGCGTGTATGCCTGCCTCCGCGGCTTTCTCGATGGGGCGGGAGACGGCACAACCGTGCCCGTTCTCGCGCTGTTCCATAACGAAGAGGTCGGCTCGGACACCAAGCAGGGCGCCGGCTCCACCTTCCTTGCGGACACGCTCCGCCGTATCGGCGGCGAACGCACCGCTGCTATGCTGGCGGACGCCTTTATGGTGAGCGCAGACAATGCGCACGCCAAACACCCGAATCATCCCGAACTCTGCGACCCCGACCACGCGCCCCTGCTCGGGCGCGGCGTGGCGGTCAAATTCAATGCGTCGGAACGGTACGCGACGGACGGATTTTCCGACGCCGTGTTCCGCGAGGTCTGCACCCGCGCCGGCGTACCGACGCAGACGTACTATAACCGGGCGGACATGCCCGGCGGCTCCACCCTCGGCTCCATTTCCGACACGAAAGTCTCCGTGCCGACGGTGGACATCGGCATTCCCCAACTCGCCATGCATTCCGCGACGGAACTGTGCGCCGCGGCGGACGTGGACGGCACCGTGGCCGCCATGACGGCATACTACGGAACGCCCTTTCACATCTGCGGCGACGACGTCACATTCGGATAAAAAGAAAGAAGAAGAAATATGCTGTATACCAAAGAAGAAGTCCGGGGGGCGGAGGCGGTTTTCCGCTACTTTGAGGACATATCGAAGATTCCGCGCGGCTCGGGCAATCACGGCGGCATTGTCCGCTACCTTGTCGATTTCGCGAAGGCGCACGGGCTGGCATACGTGCACGACGGCGCCGACAACGTCATCATTCGCAAGGCCGCCTCGGCCGGCATGGAAAACCGCCCGACCGTGGTACTGCAGGGGCATACCGACATGGTGGCCGTCAAAACGGCGGACTGCAAAAAAGACATGGAAAAAGACGGGCTTGACCTCCTTCGCGACGGTGATTTTCTCCGTGCCACGGGCACATCGCTCGGCGCCGACGACGGCACCTTCGTCGCCTACGCGCTGGCCGTTCTGTCGGACGACACGCTCGTCCATCCCGCCATTGAGGCGCTGTTCACATCGGATGAGGAAATAGGCCTTCTCGGCGCGGCGGCGCTCGACCCCGCCGACCTTCGCGGCCGGACGGTTATCAATCTTGACTGCGGCGGCGAGGGCGTCTTTACCGTCGGCTGTGCCGGCGGCGTGCGTTGCGACAGTGACCTGCCCGTGACGTCCGGACCCGTCTCTATGGGACGTGCTTACCGCGTCTCTCTGTCGGGGCTGACAGGGGGACACAGCGGCGTCGAAATCGGCAAAGGCCGCGCCAACGCCCTGCACCTGCTCGCCGACCTGCTCTATAACGCGCGCCCCGTGCGCATCGCCGCGTTCGACGGCGGCACGGTGGACAACGCCATCCCCCGCGAGGCCGAGGCCGACGTCGTCACCGACGCGCTGACCCCCGACGTTGCGGAACGCTTCCTTGCGAGCGTGAAGGACGTCTACGGGGACACCGACCCCGACCTGACGCTGGACATCGAAGAATGCCCCCTGCCCGCCGTGGCACTCACCGAGGCAGACAGTGACCGCGTGCTGACCCTGTTTGAATCCGTGCCGAACGGCGTCGTCGCCATGAGCCGGGACATCGAAGGGCTGGTGGAGACGTCGCTGAATGCCGGCGTCGCGCACCTCGGCGCCGACGGCTTTGCCCTGACGGTGTCCGTCCGCTCCGCCGTGGAAGCGGGAAAGCGCACGCTTATCGAAGCGCTGAAAGCGGCAACCGAAGCCGTCCGCGGAACCTTCTCGACGCGTGGGGATTACCCGGCATGGGAATACCGCAAAAACTCGCCCCTGCGGGAGAAAATCGCGGCGGTGTACCAAAAGATGTACGGCAGGGACGCACGGTTTGAAACCATTCATGCCGGCCTCGAATGCGGCATTTTCGCCGGAAAAATGCCCGACATGGACGCCGTTGCCATGGGTCCCGACTGCTTTGACGAACATTCGACAGAGGAGCACCTGTCGGTGTCCTCAACCGTCCGTGTGTACGAATTTCTTGTCGAACTTCTCCGGAGTTTCTGACAAGTTTTGTTGACAAAATGCGAATTTTGAAAGGAAATACAGAAAAAATGCCGACCAAAACAAGACTGAAAAAATATGCCGAACTTATTGCCCGCGCGGGCGTGAACGTACAGAAGGGACAGGACGTGTTCATCACGGCCGAACTCGACCAGCCGGAATTTGTCCGCATGGTATCGGAGGCCTGCTACAAGGCAGGCGCGCGCCGCGTATTCGTGGACTTCTCCTATCAGCCCCTGACCAAAACCGACATCCGCTACGGCAAGGAACGCGACCTCGGCAAACTCGAAACTTGGCAGAAGGAACGCTGGGAATACATGGCCGAGCACCTGCCCTGCCGCATTTACCTCGTCTCGGAAGACCCGGACGGCCTTGCCGGCGTGAATCTCAAAAAATATTCCGCCGTCATGCGCTCCCGCTCCAAAATCATCAAACCCATCCGCGACCGCATGGAAAACAAGTACCAGTGGTGCATCGCGGCGGTGCCCGGCCGCGCATGGGCCAAAAAGATGTTCCCCGACCTGCGCCCGGCGGCCGCCGAACGCGCTCTTTGGGATGCCATTCTCGACACCTCGCGCGTCACGGACGACCCGATGGCCGCGTGGGACGAGCATAACCGCACGCTCGCCGAAAAATGTGAGATTCTGAACGGCCTGCATATCACCGAACTTATCTACAAGTCGAAGAGCGGCACGGATTTCCGCGTCGGCCTCTCGCCCGACATTCTCTTTGCCGCCGGCGGCGAACGCACGCAGGGCAGCGACATTTACTTCAACCCGAACATCCCGACCGAGGAAGTCTTTACCTCGCCCGTGCGCGGCAAGGCGGAAGGCATTGTGTATTCCTCCCGTCCCCTGTCCCACAACGGACAACTCATCGACAAATTCTGGGTGCGCTTCCATGAGGGACGCGCGGTGGACGTCGGCGCGGAAAAGAACGTCGACATGCTCCGTGAAATTATCGGCATGGACGAGGGCGCGGCCTATCTCGGCGAGTGTGCGCTGGTACCTTACGCGTCGCCCATCCGCGAGTCGGGTCTGCTGTTCTACAACACGCTCTTTGACGAGAACGCCGCCTGCCATCTGGCGCTCGGCCGCGGATTTACCAACCTTCTGCGCGGCTACGAAAACATGACGGAAAAAGAGGCGCACGAGCGCGGTATCAACGATTCCGTCACGCACGTCGACTTCATGATAGGCACGGAGGACCTCTCCATCGTCGCCGTCACCGAAGACGGCCGCGAAGTGCAGATTTTCAAGGACGGCAACTTCGCCATCTGAAAGACAAATCTACCGGAAAAAGGGCTGTTGCGTCCGGCACGGCCCTGTTGCGTCCCATAAAACAGAAAAACGGCGGACGCCGCGAAACATATCGGTTCCGCCGTCGTGATTTTTCATCAAAACCCATACAGAAAACATTATAAGGTAAACAATAACATGCGTTTTAACGGTTTTATCAAGGCCACAGACGAATATTGTACACGCGAGAGGCCGGTGCCGGCACCGATTCTGCGCCGCTCGTTCAACTTAAGATTCCCCCCCGTCAAGGCCAGACTCATGATAACGGCATCCGGCTTTTACCGGCTGTTTGTCAACGGAAAGGACATCACGCGCGGACTTCTTTCGCCCTTCATCCAGAACCCCGACCACATTCTGTGGTACGACATGTACGACATTTCGGAATACCTTGTCAAGGGGCGTAATGCCGTGGCGGTCATTCTCGGCAACGGCTTTGCCAACCAGGACCTGCCCGCGTGGGATTTTGACCGCGCCCCCTTCCGCGCGCCGCTGTGCATGGCGCTCGAACTTTCGGTGCGCGGACTCGGCGGAAAGTCCTATTCCCTCTCGGGAGACATATCCTTCCGCGTGCACCCGTCGGCCCTGCAATTCGATATGTACCGTCTCGGCACGGTATACGACGCACGTCTCGAAACCGCCGGATTCTCCGAGCCGGATTTTGACGACAGCAGCTGGGCGTATGCCAAAAGAGCCGTGCCGCCGCACGGCGCCATACGACCGTCCGTGGCCGCGCCCATCCGCGTGACGGAAGAGATACCGCCGTCGAACATCACAAAGCAGTCCGAACTCTGGTACTTCTACAAGGACGAAAAAACGCCCGTCGCGTGCTCGTACACGAGCGGCGGCTACCTTTACGATTTCGGCAAAAACGGCGCCGGTGTCTGCCGGTTGCGTATCCGTGGTGAGCGCGGGCAGAAAGTCACCCTGCGGCACGGCGAGTCGCTCCGCTTCGGCGATTTCAACATGAACACCACCCTCATCTATTCCCGTGAAGCGGAAAGTTACCTGCCCCTCTGGCAGGCGGATACATACACGCTGCGCGGCGGCGACGAGGAAATTTTCGTCCCGCCCTTCACCTATCACGGGTTCCGTTACGTCTTTGTCGAGGGGATTACAAAAGAGCAGGCCACCCCCGACCTGCTCACCGCGCTTCATTTCCACACGGATATTCCCCGCCGCGCGACGTTTGACTGTTCCTCGTCGGCGCTCTGCCGCCTGTACGGGATGGGCGTGCGCTCGGACGAATCCAACTTCCATCACTTTCCCACCGACTGCCCGCAAAGAGAGAAAAACGGCCGGACGGGAGACATTGCCGTCTCCGCGCACCAACTGTTTATGCACTACGCGTGCGCCGACAACATGGAGATGTGGCTGACCGACATGCGCGCCTCGCAGACCCCCGAAGGACAGGTGCCCGGCATTGTTCCGACGAGCGGCCGGGGATACGAATGGGGTTGCGGTCCCATGTGGGACAGCGCCATCATCAACGTACCGTACTATGCCGTGCGCTATGACGGCCGTATCGACATCGTCCGCGACAATGCCACCCTCATGTACCGGTATCTGCGGTACATTGCCGGCAGACGGATGGCGGACGGCCTTGTCGCATGCGGGCTCGGTGACTGGTGTCAGCCGGTCGAACCGGGACTTGAAATTTCCGCGCCGCTCGAACTCACGGACAGTCTGACGGTGCTTGACATGGCGAGGAAAGCCGCCGTTCTCTTCCGCATGATAGAAAAGAACGGCATGGCGAAATTCGCCGAAAGACTCGCCGACGAGATGTATGACGCCATCCGCCGGTTTCTCATCCGCAAAACGGATATGACGGCCTACGGCAAATGCCAGACCTCGCAGGCACTGGCGCTCCGCTACGGCCTGTTCACGAAAGAGGAATACCCGGAGGCATACCGTCGGCTCATCGAATACATCCATAAAAAAGGCGACCATCTCGACTGCGGCATGATAGGCCTGCGGCACATTTTCCATGTGCTCTTCGCCGGCGGCGACGCCGACCTCGCCCTCGGGATGATTGCCCGGCCCGACGCGCCGTCCTACGGCAACATGATTCTTCTCGGCGGCACGACGCTCTTTGAAGCCACGCGGCAAAACGGCGTGCAGACCTCGCAGAACCACCATTTCTACGGCGACATTCTGCATCTGTTCGTATCCAA
>CAKRWK010000004.1 GCA_934417455.1 uncultured Eubacteriales bacterium | reverse complement strand
CGGAATGCAGGTCGTTTTTTGGTATTTCGACGGTCCGACGTTATCTCAGCAATATGCCGAGAACAAGCCGGAGTACCGCGGCAAGGAGAAGCATGGCAACGGAAAAGATTCCGGCCACGGCAAGGAACCCTATGGTGGGAAGCGCAAAGGACGTCATGGCTTCCGTGACGACGGAGAGCGTCGGACGGGAGACAAAATACAGAACGGTATCCGCCAAGAGAAGCAGCAGGGAAAGCAGGAAAAATCCGCCGACGCCGCCCTTGACATCGGCGCCGCTGAGTTCCATATGCCCCGCCACGGACAGCGCAAGAAGGAGAAACACCCACCAAAGAATATTTCCCGCCTGCGATAAGTCAAAAATGTCCATGGTCACCTTTCGGAAAAGGGAGACATATCCCGTATACGTCACCCCGTCGGCAAAATCGAGGGACAGCGAATTGACGGCGGACAGGTCCGCGGTCACCGCCGAGAATACGTCCGGTACCAACCACCGCATGAGGAGAAGGAGGACGGCAGAACCTCCGAGAATCGGCGCGATACCGATAAAGAAATTACCGATTTGCTGATACGGATTTTTCGGGTTATAGGAATGATTGACATACCCGAGCGTACCGTCGCGCGACCCCGGGGTATACAGTTTCATCTCCACAATCCGATGGCCGAACACCGCACACATCAGCGCGTGGCTGAGTTCGTGAATCGGCGTGCCGACAATACCGGTCGCGAGCAGAAAGCCCGTTCCGCACGCGCCCGCCACCATACAGAATAACCGACGGCACAAGGCAAGCAGGAGGCCGAATACCACAATCACGCCAACCGTAAAGACCGTTTGGTAAAGAAAATTTGTCAAAATATCCATAATTTCTTATTACATGTCTACCACGGCATCAAGAACATCCTCGCAATCGGCAAGTTTATCCTTGCCGCCGACAACGCAGATGCCGCCTACGGCATACGCCTTTTCCATGGTGTCGGCCAGTGCGGCGAGTGCCGCCGTATCGGTCGCAAGCATTTCACGACGGACACGGCAGACGTCCTCATAGGTAACCTCGCACATATATTCCACGGTAGCGGCATCTCCGAGGGCACGGGGGGACATCAGCGGCTCGGACGAACCGACCGCACCGATGATGTATTTTTCAACGGACACATCGCCCCTGCAGAAATCGCGAAGGAAGGCAGGCACGCCTTCATACACGGAGAGAGAGTTTTTCGGCTTGGGATCACGGTAGGAATAGCAGAACAGCATGCCGTTTTTGCGCGTAACAAGTCCGGCGCCGTATGCGCCCCCCTGCACACGGATACGGTTCCAGAGATACTCATAGGAAACCAGGTTTTCCGCCACACCCATTGTGCCGGTATATACCGGTGCTTTGCCCGCGCGGACAGCAAAGGAAATCTGCGACGGAATACGGATGCCTTCCTTATGCGCGCCGAGAGGCCGGAGCGCGGTGTATACCGCCGGCGTAACGCCGTCCGACGGCAGAAGACCGATGAGTTTTGACAGGTAAGCGGCGTCCGCCTCACCCGTCACGGACAGAATCAGCCGGTCTTTCGTGATATACCGGCGAAGCGCCGCGGCAAGGGATACGCAAAGCGCGTCCGCTTTTTTGTCGAAATTCTTCTCCGTGTCTTTCACCCACAGATAGTTTTCGTAGCCGCGGAAATATTCGACGGCGGCACCGTAACCGACAAGACCGGCCTGCGTGCGGTACAGGGACAGCATATGTCCGCCGCCCACGATATAATTCTCTGCATCCATCTTCATCTGACGGAGAATGTTGAGAATTTGTTCCTTGTTATTGAAAAGAGAGGTGAAAAGCACTTCTGACAGAAGTTCGGGAAGTTTATCGCGGTTCTTTTCGAGAACGCCCGCGTTGACGGAAAGATACACCTTGCCGTCCTCTTTTCCTTCCGCATGATACGTCTGCACCGTCATGGACAGATAACCGAGCCATGTGGAAATCTCGTCCTGCAAGGACAGCGCGTCATGCTTTTCCGTAGCGGTACGGGTAAAGAGATTGCAAAGAAGAGAAAGAAGTTTCACGTCGTCGGCCGTGGCGTCGGCGATATTGAAGAGCATATCGGTGTAAAGAATGCCGCCGGTCGGCACGTCGTGGTGCAGAACGGTAACGCCGTCCGTCTTTTCTACGCGAAGAGGAAGTTTTTCCGGTTTGTCGGAAATGTCCGACAGGGACAGTTGCGGCAGCGTTGCCAGATTTTCCGCCGTATCATCGGTCTGCTGCCAGGCGAGCAGGCGACGGTTAAGCTCAAGGATTTCTTCCTTCTTTTCTTCGCTCCACGATGCTTTGGCCTTGGTCAGCCGTTCTTTTTCGTCGGCCATGCGGCGGTCGGCCAGCGTTTTCGAGGGACGCATGGTCAGCACGGCCGTATGCGGGTTTTCAAGGAACACCCGGCGCAACAGGTTCTCAAAATAACCGGTGGTCAGGTTTTCTCTGAGGAAGACGAGCGACGCGTCATAACAAAGATTCTGCGCGGGGTCACCGCCGTACAGCCATGATTCCATCGAAGAAATGGCATAGACAAGCCCGCGCGGGGTACGTCCGAAGTCTCTTTCGCGCAGACGGAATTCCATGCTGTTGAGCGCGGCTGTCATACGGGCGGGCTCCAGACCGCCGCTCGCAGCCTTTTCAAAGACATCGCGGATAACGGCACGGATTTTCGGAATATTTTCTTCTTTCACGTTTTGCACGTCCACCAGCACCGAACTCTGCTGAATGCTGTCATACTGCGGGATGCTCACATCCTGGCAAAGTCCCTCGGAGAGAAGCGCCGCTTTCAGAGGCGACTCGTTGCTTCCGCAAAGCACGCGGGTAAGGACGGAGAGCGCCAGACTGTCTTTCTGATCGTCGTACGGGAAGCCCATATATCCGAGCACAAGGCGGGTCTTTCCTTCCGGGTCTTCGTTCTCAGCCAGTTCGTATTCGGCCTCGGCCACGCGCTCACCCTTCGGCGCCTGCATGGGAACGGTCGCGTCGATGTCCAGCCTGTCGTACGCGGAAAGAAAGGAATCCAGTTTCGCCAGCACCTCGGCGATATTCATTTCGCCGTCGAGGAAAATGCGGGAATTGGAAGGGTGATAATATTTTTGGTGACAGGCGACGAATTTTTCGTAGGTCAAATCCGGAATGTGTACGGGGTTACCGCCGGAGTCCTTGCCGTAGCAGATGTCGGGATACATGAGTTTTTTCATTTCTTCCCCGACAAGGTCGTCCACGGACGAATACGCGCCCTTCATTTCATTGAAAACAACGCCCTTGAAGGTAGGCTCGCTGTCTTTATCCGTCCAGTCATAATGCCAACCTTCCTGATAGAAGATTTCCGGTTTTGTCAGAATCTGCGGATGCAGAACGGCGTCCATGTAAATGTCCACAAGGTTCAGAAAATCCTTGTCGTTGCGGCTGGACACCGGGTACATGGTTTTGTCGGGGAAGGTCATGGCGTTGAGAAACGTCTGCAGTGAACTTTTCAGAAGTTCCACAAAGGGGTCCTTGATGGGATATTTATCCGAACCGCAAAGGACGGAATGTTCGATGATATGAAACACGCCTGTCGAATCGTCGGGAATGGTCTTGAAGGTAACGGCGAATGTTTTGTGCGTGTCTTTGCGGTCAAGCCAGATAAGGCCGGCACCGTTTTTTTCATACACCATCTCCACCATATCGGCATCGATTTCGGCAAGATGACGGATACCGGTCACGCGGAATCCGTGCAGAAGGTCGGTTACTTTCATTTTGTCTCTCCGTTTCCGCAAATTTGCCCCGCACATGAAGGCAGGACAGGCAAAAATTGCATTTTTCTTTATTCTACCAAAATCAAAGAAAAAAGTCAACCGTTTTCGGAAGGATTTTCTTCTTGCAAATCCGCAGGTTCCGTGTCGCCCGACGGAAGGACAATTCCGTCGGGCGGTATGTCCTCCGCTCTGTCGGCCGGAGGCAGGTCATCTCCGTCTCTTCCCTTTCGGCGGCCGAACCCGAAAAGGGAAAACAGCCCGCGCCGTGCATCCTCCGTCCGTTCGTCATCGGCACCGACAAAACGGGTTATCATACGGACGATATGACCGGCGGCAGACAGTCTCGCCGTGCGTTCGCGTTCACACCGCGCGAAAAACGCCGCTTTGTCTTCCGCATCGGTGCGGACACCCGAAACAGACGGAGAAAAGACGGCGGCCACTGCACGTCCGAGAAAATCTTCGCCCGCCTTCTTTTTCAGAAGGTCAAGGAAAAAGGCGTATTTTCCCTCCTCCGAAGTGAATGCGGCAAGATAGGAATCCACAATCCGACGGTCGGGCACCTCGCTCATGCGAAGAAGCAAATGTCCCTCTGATGTAAAGGAAAGTTTGATTTTTCTGACATTCGGCAGTTCCGGAAAGATAAATTCGATTTTGAAGACGCGGTTTCTATCCTCATCTTCTGCCGCCTCTCCAAACGCGCGGACAAGATAAGGTTCGCCACCGAACGTTGCGGTGCATGTGCGGTAGCCGTACAACCCGACCGGCAGATAAATTTCGGTGTCGTCGTCTCCGAGGAGCAAGCGGAGGACAATTCTCTCCCCCTCTTTCGTCACGGTCAGACGGCGGATACCGCCCGTAAAGTTGTTCTGCATCATACGGACAAACACGGGGAGCGGCGCCGCCATATTAACCGGAAATTCATACACGCCGAGAAGTTCGTCCCACGCGGAGTCATACGGTGTTTTTGACACAAGCCCGAGCCTTGCGGCCAAAGTTTTTTTCTCCGGCAGAGGACGTATCCAGTGCCGACCGGCAAAAAAGTTCTTCTTTTTCGCTTTCAGTGCCCGACGTCCCGCACGTCCCGACAGGGACGGCATGACATCTTCTCCGAGATATGTCCGCAGGATGTTCAGAGCAGGGCTCTGTTGGAAAATTTCGTTGTTGCCCGACAGCAGAACAGCGACGATGTGCCTGTCCGGACAAATCCATACGTTCTGCCCGAGCATGCCGTTGAAAAGGAATTCGCTACCCTCTCTGGCCACCCATAGGTGATACCCGTAGTTGAAGTCACCGGTGGACGACGGGGTGATACTGTGCGTTGTAACAGAGCGGGAAATCCACGCCTGCGAAAGCAGCCTCTTCCCTTTCCAAAGTCCGCCTTCCGCCATCATCTGTCCGATTTTTGCCCACGACACGGCAGAAAGATAGAGTCCGAATCCGCCTTTTGCCGTTCCCTCAGGGCTTCTTTCCCAAAGAAAATCGGTAATTCCGAGCGGCGCGAACAGCCGTCGTCCGACAAGGGACACGAAATCTTCCCCGCTCGCAACCTCTGCGATTCTCGCCAGAATATAAGAATTCATGCTGTTATATGCGTAGTTGCTCCCCGGCGCGAAGCGAAGAGGAGAAGAAAAGAAGGCTTCCGTCCACTTTTCGTCCGTAACGGAACCGGCCTCGGCATACGGAACGCCGGAAGCCATGATAAGAAGGTCTTCCACCGTCATGTCCGCTACCCGTTTGTCCTTCACAACGATGTCCGGGAAAAAGGAAAGCACCCGGTCGTCCGTACGAAGCGTCCCGTCGTCCGTCAGCATGCCGATGACAATCCCCGTCACACTTTTTGCCATGGAATGAGACAGGTAGCGTATGTGCACGTCATACCCCGGATGCGCGACAGAAAGAATTTCCCGCCCGTCCTTCACGACGTACAGGCAGTGCAGCATAACGCGGCGATCGGCTTCCATCGCCGAGAGCATGTCTGCGAGAACCCCGGACGCAACGCCCGCCGCGTCCGGGGTTCTTTTCGGAAAGTCTTCCCCCGCGGGAGCAGAAACCGATGTTTTCTGCGGTACCGTTTCGATAACGGACGGATTGTTTTTTTCTTCCAATGCCAATCCGCACAAAAGCCGAACCGCATTTCTTTTCCACTTTTCCATAAAAGCACCTGAATGTATATTATTATTTACAAAACCGACGGAAGGCCGTGCCCGCTCGTCGGTTCTGTCCGTTATTAAAATTCCCAACCGGAGAGCCATTCGGAGAAACGTTCGTACAGTTTTTCGTAGCGGAAGACAAGGTCGTCTCCGCGAAGAAGCGTGTACACCGTATCCGTTGCCGTCACACCGTCGACGGTAAACGTCTTTTTCTCGCTCGTATAGGCACCGCTGTCCAGTTGCAGGAGTGCTTCTTTCGACAGTGACTGTAACTCTGCTATGATGTCGGTGATTTTCTTGAGCTCTTCGGCATCCAATACCTTTGCTATGTCGGAAACCCTGTCAAAATAGTCATCCTTGTATCCGTAGTTGTACTGCCCGTCTTTTTCTTTGAGGAAACGTTCGGCATCCGCCGGGTAAAGGTAGAACGGTTTTCCGGAACGGTCTTTGCCGTAATACGTCGGCCACGCACAGGTGAAGTGGACGTAATTAAACATGTTGTACATTTGGTCGACGAGTCCCGAGTCGGCAATTTTCTGCCACAGTGCCATGTTCTCCGAAAGTTCGGCATCCGTCAGCACGGAATACTCGGCGTCCACGATTTTGAAACTGAATTCATATCCGAAACTGTCGGAAAACGGCTCCCCCTCGGGTGCAACCTCGAGCCGTCCCGTGACTTTGATGGCCTGCGTCGGGACTTCGGTCAGACGCGCCTTTTTCTTCGGATATACCTCAATGGTATTGGAAAGCTCATTGGTGTTGGGTTTGCAGAATGGGCAACTCTGATACGGCAGATTCATGAGGAAGAAGAACGAACCGTCCACGGGCGAACTTGTCGCCATAAATCCGTTAATCTGCACGCGGGTACCTGCCAGGGACTTCAGCGTTTCGTAAGAAAGAGTTTCCTTGAAACTGATTTTTTCCGCCTCTCCGGACGTCCCGCAGGACACCGCACCGAAGAGCAGGCACAAAAGCAGGAGAACGCAGAGCGCGCTCTTTCTGAGTTTTGTCATTTTCATATATTTTTATATCCTTTATGTCCTTTTTTCCGATTTAGTCCCCGAGACCGTCTCTTCGGGACATGACGAACGTACAGATGACGGTGGGCAGCACGCTGATAAGAAACACACCGAGAAGGATAAAAATTTCCGCGGGGTACACCTTGCCGCCGTTCAGTACGACGCCCATCGACGATACATATTCCTGCATGAATCCGAGGCACAGACGTGACAACCCGAAAGCCAGCAGAACGGAAACAAGACCGACAAGACCGTTTTCCGTCAAGTATAGAAGGTTGATTTTCTTCATGCCGATACCGATAAGGCGCATGAGCGAAATTTCCCCTTTGGCGTACATCATATTGAGAAGCGTCACGACGGAGACGATAATGATATTCATGACAAGAATCACGCCGCAAAGCACAAATACAAGGTACTTCGTGTTATCGGCTTCTTCCAGCACGGAACGCACTGTTTCCATCGGTTCGATGGCCGTCAGTGCCACGGAATCCCCATCTTCATCCGTGATGATTTTTCCGTCGTACTCGTTCACAATCTGCATAGCATATGACGGATTTTTTACTGACAGGAGCACGGCGCACACCGCGTCGTGCATATGCGCATGGTCGTCCCCGTCCCCATGAGGTTCTTCGTCATGACCGCTGTCGTGCACCGCCCAGAGAGACGGAAGACTGACAAAGACCACATTGTCATACGCCGTATGAGATTCTTCAAGGATACCGACCACAGTGAAGGGACTGGCGTGCATTTCCGTCGCGGAATGGCCGGTACGGATGCTGTCTCCGACGGAAAGTTTGTTTTTCTTTGCCACGGAGGCGCCGACCACGACCTCAAAAAGCCCGTCGGAGGCAAACATGTCTCCTTTCGCGAGCGTCTTTTCGCGCAGAAACGCGGGAGTCGTTCCGATAACGGGCGCGCCGTTATAATTGTCCGCCATGGCGAACGGAACGGCTTCCTTTACCCGCGGGTCAGCGGCCAATGCTTCCGCCGTTTCATACGGGAGCGTGCCGAGAGGCGTATCCGTAAAATACATGGTATTCATGGCCAGTTGCGTTTTACTGCCGGACGGACCGACAATCACGCCGAAGTACCCGGCCGTGCCGGTAATGCCGTCGCTGACCTGTCCCGCCACATTGTAGGCCAGAACACCGATGCCGGCGGAAACGACAACGGAGAGAATGACGAGGAGAAGTTGAATCTTCTTCGTCGCCATATTTTTCAGTGCAAAAAGAAACATATCAGCCCCCCGTCCCTTCGCCGAGGTCATATCGGCCACCCGTGACGGCGTTCATGTCTATCACTTCATCAAAATAGCGGGACAGCCGTTCGTCATGCGTCACGGCAATCAGCGTTTTTCCCACCGAGGCGGCAACAAGGGCGCGGATAACGGCCTCACCGACGGAAAAATTCAGGTTGCCCGTCGGTTCGTCGGCCAGAATGATGTCGGGAGTTTTGACAAGGGCGCGCGCAATGGCGACGCGCTGTTTCTGCCCGCCGGACAGATGGCGCACTTTTTTGTGCCTCTGGTCAGCGATGCCGAGTTTCTCAAGCCACATATCGGCGCCCGAGGTATCCACGCCTTCAAGACGTAGAATATGAATGTTGTCCGCCACCGTCATGTCGGGAATCAGTTTGAAATCCTGAAAAATGTACCCGATATGGCGGATGCGGAAGTTGTCCTTTTCCCTCTGTGTCTTATTCTTTACGGACACACCGTCGATAAGAATGTCGCCCGTGTCCGGCGTGAGAATGCCGGCCATCATGTGAAGCAGGGTGGATTTTCCGCAGCCGGACGCGCCGAGGAGCATATAGGTTTTTCCTGTTTCAAATGTCAGGTCTTTGTAGTCAATGGCGGTTTCGTTTTTGAAATGTTTTGTTAATCCTCTTGTTTCTATCATTATTCTTTTGTTCCTTTCCGATATTGTCCGAATCGGGCGTGACCCGTGCGGCGTCAATCGGAAAGTTTAACGCGTTGCAGAATAAGAGTGCCGACGGAAAATCCCGTCGGGATTGGAGGCGGTGTACGGGGCCCTGCCGCACGGCAAACGGGAAAGAGATAAGAAAGGCAAAAAAGCGCGACAAACAGCCCGCGAAATTCCGAAAGCAGAAGGCAGACGGAGCACCCGTCCCCGGGACAGGCGTGAAAAGAAAGAACGCAGGGATATATGAGAAAGGCAAGAAGGAGAAGCGCGGCAAGACAGATACCGAGCATCCGTCGCGTACGTGTTTCCATACAGCGTTCTCCTTTCCCTTCTCCGCCCTGCGTCCGTCGGAGACTTATTTGTTTTCCGGCTCTTTTACGAGAATCAGATCAGCGGCATACGGAAGTTTCCGTATCATGTCGCAGAAGGTATGCCACTCGGCCAGTTTGTGGTGGCATCTGGCATAATACATATTGATGAGGACTTCGTAATTCAGCGTCACCGTACGCATCTGCTGATAGGACGACGGAAGAAGCTGAATCATGTTGTGCCAGTGCGACACGTCCTTTGTTTCGTTATAAGCCAACCTTTCCGCTTCGAGAAACGCAATCGTACTGTCGAGCACCGCCAGTGCGTCGTCCGTCAGGCGGTCATGGGAAAAATCGTCTCTCGTAAAGGGTTTGGCCTGAATTTTGTGCATGGTGGAACAGGAATTGGCCACCGTGCCGACCTTGTATGTATCGAATTCTTTCCACCAATAGAGCGGTGCCGTGATGTCCACCGTCACGAAAATCTGACGGAGAAATTTTCTGTGGTCGCTGCCGGCTTTGGCGAGCCGTCTGGCAAGGGACAGATCGTTTTCGCCGAACACGAAATTTCCGTCCTCCCCGAAATAACTGTCCATACGCGCCCAACTGTTCATGGGGTTGCGTGCGCCGCGCACGGCGTTCTCGAAATTCATAACGGAAACACGTTCTGTCGTAAGCATGAAAAAATCCTCTTCTTAACGATAATATCGTTTTTGATTGTATCATATCCGTCTCCGTTTGTCAAGTTCGGCAATGCCGCCTTCCTTCGGAAAGAGCCTTTTTCGGGGGGCGTTTTCGGTTTTTTTACAAAAAATTATTTTTTTTTCAAAACCCGTTGACTTTTCTCCCCGTTTGTGATACGATAGGGCTACCCGCGGGAATACTCCCGCCCCTTCCCATGAAATACGCAGCCTCCGACCGAGGCCCAAAGCCCCTTTTCGGCAAAAAAGGAACAGGTGTTTGACATGGAAACTGAAGCAATTCTCAAAAACCGAGCCATCCCCCGATGTGCCCAGCCCGTCGTGAACAGAATAAAAGAGAGCGGAGAGGATATCCTTTTCGCCATTGTCGGTGATTTGAAACGCAATGGCAGATATTCCGAGACCGCTCTTTTCTTCACGAAAACGAAAGTGTACACTTTCGACGGCGACCCAGACGACTGCGAAGAGCTCGCCTTTTCGGACATGCGGGACGTTCTGTCCAAGCGCATGTACGGCAACGCGACGCTCTCCGCCGTCATGCCCGACGGAAAGCGAAAGATTTTCTTCCGCTACACTTATGCCGTCGCCGCGCTGTGTGACGCGGCTGCTCTGTTTATCGGTCATGTGCGGGACGGCGCCAACCTCGACGACGAACTCGCCGTGATGGCCGTCACGTTTGAGAGGGCGCTTTCCGTCTGCCCGAAATGCGGCAGAACGCTTCTGCACCCGGGTGCGGAATGCATCATGTGCCGCTCGAAAAAGAAAATCGTCGGAAAATTCTACAAGTACATAAAGCCGCAGATGGGCACTCTGCTTTTCTGTATTTTCCTGTCTCTTTTCACGACCGTGATGGCGCTCGTTCCCCCGGCCATTACCGGTTTCATCGTCGACAACGTGTTTCCCTCGGGCGCCGGCAATTCCGGAAACCGCATTCTTCTTTGGATTGCCTCTTTCGCCGGCGACAACCGCTCCCGCATGCTCTTCTCCATGATTCTGTGCCTGCTGTTCACCTATATACTGCAGTACGGCGTCGGTATTGTCCGCGCCTATCTGATGCGCACCGTCGGTGACAAGGCCGTTGCTTCCATCCGCAACGATATTTACCGAAAAGCGCAATATCTGCCCATGAAGTTTTACGACAAAACGTCGACGGGTTCGGTTATCAACCGTATCTCCGGCGATTCGGGAACCCTGCAGACCTTCATTCTCCGCATCACGCAGGAGGCCGTCGTTCATTTCTTCCAGATGATAGGCATTATCTTCATCATGCTGACGATGAACCCGTCCCTGACGCTTCTGTCTCTTCTGCCCGTGCCGATTATCGTTTTTCTCAGCCGGTATTTCTCCCGCAAACTCCGTCCCCTCTACCGCCGGATATGGCGTCGCTGGTCGCGTGTGGTCTCCACACTGGCCGACACGATTCCCTGCGTCAAGGTTACAAAGTCCTTCACCGGAGAAGAGCGCACCGCCGACAGATTTGACGAAAAGAATAATGACTGGCTCCGCATAGACCTGAAACTCGGCAAAATCGTCACCGCCTTCCCGCAGTTGGTTTCCTTTTTTATCACCTGCGGCTCCCTTGTCATCTGGGGCATCGGCGGCAGCCGCGTCATTGCCGGCGACCCGCGGTATTCCGCCGGTCTGATTGTCAGTTTTATTTCCTACGCATCCATGTTCTATAACCCGGTTTCCTTCTTTGCCAACCTGTCCGATTCTTTCCAGGGTGCGCTGGCCTCTACGGAAAAGATTCTCGACATTCTGGAAGCGGAACCGGAAACGCAGTCGGAAAACTACGTCGTGCCCGACACACTGAAAGGGAAAATCGAGTTTCTCCATGTCGGATTTTCCTTCGACCGCACAAAAAAAGTCCTTGACGATGTGTCCCTCACCATTGAACCGGGTGAGGTCGTCGGCATCGTCGGCACCACGGGGTCAGGAAAATCTACCCTCATCAATCTTCTCATGCGTTTCTATGACGGCTACTCCGGAGAAATTCTCGTGGACGGCCACAACATCAAGAATTTTGAACTCTCGGCCTATCGTTCACAAATCGGGTACGTCCAACAGGAACCCATGATGTTCAGCGACACCATTTTCAACAACATCGCCTACAGCCGTCCCGACGCGACGGTGGAGGACGTAATTCATGCGGCAGACATCGCCAACGCCCACGGCTTCATTGCCCGTCAACCGGATGCTTACGACACCATGCTTGGTGAACGCGGCGTCGGCGTTTCGGGCGGAGAACGGCAGCGCATTTCCATTGCCCGCGCCGTACTGAAGAACCCGTCCATTATGATTTTCGACGAAGCGACCGCCGCCGTGGACTCCGAAACGGAGCACCTGATACAGGAGGCTATTGACCGCCTGATTGCCGGAAAAACAACGCTGATGATTGCTCACCGTCTGTCGACGCTGCGCCGCGCCAACCGCATCATTGTCGTCGACAACGGAAAAATCATCGAAAACGGCTCTCCCGCCGAACTGATGGCCATGAAAGGAAAGTACTACAAACTGGTACAGATTCAATCCATGACGCAGGAAGCGGAACAGTTGAAAGAAGAGGAAAGATTCTGATTTTTGCAAGCATTTATTTGCTTATCGGATAGCAGGAGGAATTTATGGAACGCATATATCTGAGTGATCGCGACAAAATAGACGTGTGCGAAAACAACCTCGTGACCGTGACGTTCGGGAACGGAACCGTCATCTCCCGTCTGGAACCCCGCCGTCTTTTCCCCGTCAGCCGTCCGGGCGAATATATTACGCTTCTGGATGACGACGGCGTGGAGCGTGCCGTCATCCGGCACCTCACCGACGTGACAAAAGACGCCCGGAAAATCATCGAACAGAGCCTTAACGACTATTATCTCATCCCCCGCATTACCCGCATTGTCTCCGTCTCGGAAAAATACGGAACTCTGCGCTGGACGGTGGAAACCGACCGCGGTCCGCGCGCGTTTGACATCCGTAACCGCAACCACGACATCCGCGTGTATCCCGACGGTCGCGTCCGCGTGAGAGACTCAGATGACAACCGCTATGTCATCGACGACTACCGTGCCCTGGACCGCGGCAGCCGCGTGGCGCTGATTGCCGACCTGTGAGTCGGTGGAACTGCAAAAACCGGCGGAGCCGCAACAGCGGTTCCGCCGGTTTTTGTCCTCAGGGAAAGTTACCCGTTTTTCTTCAACCACGCCCCCATGCAATAAGCAAGCAGATTCCAACTCTGAAATCCTTTGTTGAGAATACCTTCCCCGGTTTCCGGGTGGTAATACTCATGAATGTCTCCGCAACGCTCGATGTCGCGTCCGAGAAGCGTCACGGTTTTTTCGGCAAGTTCCATCGCTTCCTTTTCATACCCGTAGCGGAGAAGCCCCGAAAATACAAACCAGTTCGCGTTTATCCAAATGGGACCGAGCCAGCATGACGGATTTCCGGAAGGCCTGATTGCATACATTTTCTCCGCTTTCGACACGGAACGGACGCCAAACGGCGCGTAAAATGTTTTTTCGTTCAGATAGTGCTCCCGCACCAGTCGCTCCGCCTGTTCTTTTGTCGCAAGGCCGTTCCAAAGCGGAAGGAAACCGCTCCAGACGCCGATACGCATCGGAAGCGTATGCCAGTGCCGCGGCGCGCCGGAATGCAACCACTCGTTTTTGTCCACAGGCTTCAGAAGCACATCCGCGCTGTAAAAGAAACCGTCCCTATCGTCCCAGCACTCGCGGCGGATCGCCTCCCCCAAATCCTCGGCTTTTTTCGCATATTCCTCCGCCACATCCCCGAGGCGACGGGAAAGTTTTTCCATGGCAAGGTATTCGGAGTACATCAGACAGTTAAGGAATATGGCGGCCGTGCTCCTGTCCGGGCGGTAGAAAACGCACGGGTCATTGTCGACGCCGATGGCAAAATCGTTAATCCAAAAAAACAGCCCGCTCTCCGCGTGGTAACAGTTTTTTTCATACCACGCAATGTAGTTTTTCATGGCGGAAAAATCGTCCTTCAGCCACGAAACATCTCCGTATCTCTCCGAAACAAACCATGCCTGCATAGCAAGACATGGCTTGTGAATGTTCACTTGCACCCCCGGCTTCAGGTCGAATATGCTCTCCCCGTCCGCCACAATATTGATGGGAAGCCGCCCCTCCCCGTCCGCGGCGCGAAGGAAGTCCAGAACACACCCGCGCTGATACGCGGAAATATCTGTACCGGCCGCGATGTCCGCCAGCGCGATGCCCGTCAGCCAACTGTCCCAGTCCCAAAGTTCCCGCGAATAATACGCGCCGGGAACAAAGTACGGAGACGAAAATTTTCCGCCCGCCTCCCGCAAGCATTTTTTGTAATTCTCTTTTGCGTATTTTTCAAAGAGCGAAATGTATTTTTCCGTTTCCTTATTCATCTTTTACCTCTCCTTTTTCGTTTTCGATATGCAGTGTCAGCACGGCGGAAGAAAGCCCCGGCGCCGTGGCAACGACTTTGACGCCTTCCGTCGCGTGTCCGAGTTTTACGGCCACGCCGATACGGCCGGCACGCATACGGCGGTCGGAGGAAAACAGCGTTCTGTGGTCGCTGATGTCCGAACCCGTCGAATAAATCCGCGCGTCGCCGATGGTTGTGAAGGAAACGTGCACTTCCGCATCGGGGACTTCCCGCCCTTCGGCATCGTACGCCACGCAGGTGACAACGGCCATATCTCTGCCGTTCGCCGTAAGATGCTTTGTATCCTGTATCAGTCCGAGGCGCACCGGTGCGCCCGTTGTTTCGTGCGTTTCGCTCGCCGTCTCCCGTCCGTTCTTGTCGTAGGCCCTGACGGTCAGGGTACCGGGCTCATAGGCCACCTGCCACTCGCCGTGTCCGCAGGGCTCTATTGTCCGTCGGCCGAGGCTCTTTCCGTTCAGAAAAAGTTCAAGTTGCGGTTGATTGGTATAGACCCATACGGGGAATACTTCCCCTTCCAGTCCGCGGAAATTCCAGTGCGGCAGAAGGTGAACCATCGGTTTGTCCGACCATAACGAAAGGTTCTGATAAAAGGCATCTTTTTTCTGAAAATACAGGTCAATGGCACCGCTCTGGGAACAGAGCCTTGGCCAGACGGTTTCGCCGCGGTATTCAATGCCCATCCACTGATACCCACCCATAATGTAGGGGCGAGAAGAAATGTATTTCCATGTGTACTCGCGACTGCTGAATGTTGTGTCGGCCGGCATCCGGTCCCACGCGGAAACATAGCCGCGTTGCGGGTCGGACGGGAAATACCATCCTCTTGTCGTGCCCGTCGCACAACACTCGGACGCGAAGATCGGTTTATCCGGGTATTTTTCGTGCAGCATGTCGTAAGAATCAAGGTGATAGTTGACGCCGAGAACGACGTTTTCGTCGTACACCGTTGCGCCGACAGGACGGTCCACCGCCGTCATGACGGGACGGGAATCATCGAGTTTGCGCACAACTGCCATCAGTTTGCGGCAAACGCGGCGCCCTTCTTCCGTCACAAAGTGCATTTCTTCATTTCCGACCGACCAGAAAACGACCGACGGACGGTTTCTGTCGCGACGAATCAGCGCTTCCAGTTGCGCTATTCCCTCTTCCGTCGACTCAAACCAACGGGTTTCGTCCATGACGAGAAATCCGTTTTCGTCAAGTGCGTCCATCAAGGCCTCGGACTGCGGATAATGACTGGTGCGATAGCCGTTGGCTCCCATGTCTTTCAGCATCTCCACCTTGTAGCGCTGAATGTTGTCCGGCACGGCCTTGCCGAACAGGCCCGCGTCCGCATGGCCGCAGACGCCCTTGATTTTGTACGGCTTTCCGTTGACAAAAAGACCGGTATCGGCAGACATCGTCACCGTGCGGAATCCGAAACGGACGCGATCCGTATCGACCGGTTCTCCACCGCGGGAAACCGTCACGCGCATGGTGTAGAGATATGGCGTCTCGGGAGACCAAAGTTTCGGATTTTTGACAGAAAATGTAACGTTACATTTGCATTTTTCGTAATCCGCCGCATGGCCGCTCGTTTTTTCGATCGTCAAGACATGACCGTCGGCATCCAGTATTTCCGCCGTCACATCAAAATCCGCAGGGACGTTGTTGTCATTGCGGACGGTCATTTCCGTCGGCACCGTCCATCCGGATTTTTCCTTTACCGGCTTTGCGAAAATGCCCCACAGGTCCACTGCGACTTTGTCTGTTT
>CAKRWK010000003.1 GCA_934417455.1 uncultured Eubacteriales bacterium | reverse complement strand
ATCTATGCCGCCGTCAGTTCCGACACGGGCGGATTCCGTTTTTCCAACGCGACGGCCAAAACGCACGCGGCGGTTGCCGGACTCCTCGCTTTTGACTTTGACCATGCCGATATTGATCGGCGTCTGTTTGATGAAAAACCTCTCCCGCAGATTCGGGCGGAAAGCCTTGTCGGCCGTGCCCTGCGGACGCGGGGGGATATAACTTATGCTGTCATAGACAAGGCCGCAAGAGCGGCGGCGGGACTTGCGTTTTCCGATTTTGAGACGGCCATTGACGTCGTGCGTTCCCTCTCGGGAACGGCGGTGGCCTTCACCGTCAAGGAAACGGACGACGCAGACTTCCGCGTGTCCCTTCGCAGCACGGGAACCGATGTGTCCGCCGTCGCGGCGGCATTCGGCGGCGGCGGACATATCCGCGCGGCCGGGTGTAACGTACAGGCGGAAGATGCTGCGGCCGCGGCGGAAAAAATCCTTGTCGGAATCGATGCCGCACGGAAAACGGAGAAACCCGCATGACTGTCCTGAGCGGCGGTACGGCCGCAGAGACGGCCGCCGTCGAACGCGCCTGTTTCGGCGGCGACCCGTGGAGCGAGGAAACGTTGGCGGACATGCTTGCCATGCCCCACATCCGTCTTTGGACGGCACGGGACAACGGCGATGTCTGCGGATATCTTATCGCATCCGTCATTGCGGGAGAAGGTGAAATCCTTCGGGTTGCAACGGTGCCGGAAAAACGGCGGCAAGGCATCGGACATGCCCTGCTCTCGGCCTTTCTCTGCGGAGCGGAGGCGCCCGAGCGCGTATTTCTTGAAGTCCGCTCGGAAAATGCGGCGGCACTGGCTCTGTACCGTGCCTTCGGCTTTTCGGTATGCGGCCGCAGAAAAAACTATTACAGAAATCCCGTTGACGACGCCGTATGCATGGCGCGCACGAAACATGAAACCGAAAGAAAGAGCATCACATGAGAATTGTCATAAAAATCGGAACCTCCACTTTGACACATGCGTCGGGGAGACTGAACATCCGCCGCACGGAAGCACTCTGCCGCACCGTCAGCGACATCAAGAACATGGGACACGAAATCATCCTCGTGTCCAGCGGTGCCATTGCCATGGGCATCGGAAAATTGTCCCTACCCTGCCGGCCGGCCGATATTCCGACAAAGCAGGCGGCCGCCGCCGTCGGACAGTGCGAACTGATGTATACATATGACAGGCTGTTCGGCGAATATCACCATACCGTGGCGCAGATTCTTCTGACAGGTTCGGACTTCTCTCACGAAGACCGGCACGAAAATTTCACGCAGACCATGCACCGCCTTCTCGAACTCGGCGTTCTGCCCGTCATCAATGAAAACGACACGATTGCCACCGACGAAATCCGCGTCGGAGACAACGATACGCTGTCGGCACTGGTGGCTGTCAGCGTGCGTGCCGACCTTCTGATTCTTCTCTCGGACATTGACGGTCTTTTCACCGCCGACCCGCATAAAGTGCCGACGGCCACCCTGATAAAGAACGTCACTGCCCTGACGCCCGACATCCGCGCGCTGGCCGGAGACTCGGCGGGACACCTCGGCACGGGCGGCATGGTGACCAAACTGAACGCCGCCGACCTTTGCCTGTCGGGCGGATGCGATATGGCCATTGCCAACGGCAAGGACCCGCGCATTCTTTACGACATTGTCGACGGAGATTTCCGCGGTACGCTCTTTCATGCGGACAAACCGTCGGAAAATACGGGAATTGCAAAGAAAGATTGACAGGACGGCAAAAATGACGACACAAGATATACTGAAAAAAACCAAAGCGGCGGCGTATCGGCTGGCCGTGCTCGGTACGGAAGAAAAGAACCGTGCTCTGCTTGCCATGGCCGACGCACTGACAGCGGGGGCACAAAGTATCCTCACGCAGAACGCGCGCGACGTAGCGGCGGCCAAAGACAGTCTCGGCGCGGTGATGACCGACCGTCTCACGCTCACCCCCGAAAGAGTTGCCGCCATGGCGGACGGCATCCGGGCGGTGGCGGCGCTTCCCGACCCGATAGGCGAGGTGCTGTCGCAGACGGTGCGGCCGAACGGTCTGCAAATACGCAAAGTGCGCGTGCCGCTCGGCACGGCGGGCATCATTTACGAAAGCCGTCCGAACGTCACGTCGGACGCGGCCGCGCTCTGTTTCAAGAGCGGCAACGCCTGTGTTCTGAAATCGGGCAAAGAGGCCTACGGAACCTCCGCCGAAATCGTGCACCTGCTGAAAGAGGCCGTCGCGCCTTTCGGTCTTGCCGACGCCGTCAACATTCTGGAAGACAACAGCCGTCGGGGCGCGGAAGAAATGATGCACGCCGTCGGACTTCTCGACGTCCTGATTCCCCGCGGCGGACGCGGACTTATTCGCGCCTGCGTGGAAAATGCCACCGTGCCCTGTATCGAAACCGGCACAGGCATCTGTCATGTCTATGTCGACCGCGCCGCCGATGTGAACAAGGCGCTCGACATCATTGAAAACGCGAAAACGTCCCGCCCCTCCGTCTGCAACGCGGAAGAAGTATGCCTTGTGCACAAAGACATTCTCGCGTCGTTCCTTCCCCTTCTGAAAGAAAGACTGGTTGACCGCCGCGCGGCGGCGGGTCAGGTTCCCGTCGAGTTGCGGACGGACGAGGCTTGCGGGGCGTACATCCCCGGCACGCCGGCTTTCCCCGCTGACTTTGACACGGAGTTTCTCGACTATATCCTTGCCGTCGGAGCCGTGGACAGCGTCGAAGACGCGATAGAGCATATCCGCCGCCACTCGACAAAGCACAGCGACGCCATTGTCACGGAAGACAGAAAAGCGGCCGATACGTTCGTTTCCGCCGTGGACAGCGCGGCGGTGTATGTCAACGCATCCACACGGTTCACCGACGGCGGTGAATTCGGCCTCGGATGCGAAATCGGCATTTCCACGCAGAAACTGCATGCCAGAGGTCCGATGGGGCTGTGCGAATTGACATCCTACAAATACATTGTTGAAGGCAACGGACAAATCCGTTGAAGAAAGGACAGATATGAGCAGATATAAAGCGGGCTTTATCGGTTGCGGCCATATGGGACACGCCGTGGCAACGGCGGTGGCCGCCGTCTGCGGCGCGGCACATATCGCGATTTGCGACCGTCACCCGGAAAAGCAGGAAGACCTTACCGCCGCCGGCGCCGTACGGGCAGATGCCGCCGGTGCCGCCGACGCGGATTTTCTCTTCATCGGCGTAAAACCGTATGCCGTGGCCGACGCTTTACGCGAGGCCGGTGACGGTCTTTCCAAAACGGGTGCCCTTGTCTCCATGGCAACCGCCGTTACGATAAGCGACATAGAGGCTATGCTCCGCGGTCTCGGGTATGACCTGCCCGTCATCCGCATGATGCCGAACACGCCGGTGGCCGTCGGGCACGGCGTCATTCAGTACGCCATGTCGGAGAGCGCAGACGAACGGACGGAGGCCGCTTTCCGCGCACTTCTCGGCCTGGCCGGCACCGTCTCGCCCATCCGGGAAGACAAAATGGATGCGGCCTCGGCCGTCTCCGGTTGCGGCCCCGCCTTTGCCTACATGTTTCTCGAAGCACTGGCGGACGGCGGCGTTGCCTGCGGCCTTTCGCGGAGCGAGGCGGAAGCTTTTGCGGCCGGCATGGTCATCGGCGCCGGAGAGATGGCAAGAACATACGGCCATGTCGGCGACCTGAAAAACGCCGTGTGCAGTCCCGGCGGTTCAACCATCGAAGGGGTTCGCACACTGGAAGAACACGCCTTCCGCGGTGCCGTGACCGACGCCGTGCTGGCGGCGTACGAAAAAACGGTACGCATGAAGAAAAAGTAATCTTCTCCGCACGGAGAAAATACGGTACGAAAGTACGGGAAAGAAGAACGGGTTTGCATATTCTCTCTTTTGAAAGTTCCTGCGACGAAACGGCGGCGGCCGTTCTGTCGGCAGAGGACGGACGGCTGTCCGTCCTGTCGGACATCGTCGCATCACAGGTGGATATTCACCGTCTGTACGGCGGTGTGGTGCCGGAAATTGCCGGGCGAGCACATCTGGAAGCCATATCCTCGATTACATACGAAGCTTTGGAAACCGCCGGCGTCACGCTCGCCGATATTGACCTGATTGCCGTCACGGCACAGCCGGGACTTATCGGCGCTCTGCTCGTGGCCGTCAATTTCGCCAAGTCTCTGGCGTATGCAAACGGCATTCCGCTTGTGCCCGTCGACCACATCAAAGGACACATAGCCGCCGCCTACCTGACGGAAACACCTCCCGTGCCGCCCTATATTGCGCTGGCGTTGTCGGGCGGGCATACGGCGGTTTACCTTGTCGAAAGTTACACGGATTTTCACCTGCTCGGCACGACGCGGGACGACGCCATCGGCGAATCCTTTGACAAAATCGGCCGCATGATAGGTCTCCCATACCCGGCCGGTGCGGGATTTGACAAACTCGCGACGGAAGGTTTTATCCGTGCCACCGGCCGCGAAACGGATTTTTACCGTTACTACAAAAAATCGGACACCTGCCGGAATCCCGACATGGCGCTTCCCTCCCCCGCTCTTTCCGACGGGTCGTTCGATTTTTCCTTTTCCGGACTCAAAACGGCGGCCATCAATCTGATGCACCGTTGTGAACAGAAGGGTTGTCCCGTTGACCGCGCCGCACTGGCGGCAAAGTACACCTACGAGGCGACGGAAGCCGTGGCAAAGAAAGCGGATGCCGCCCTGCGTGCCCATCCCGGGCACGCGCTGACGGTGGCCGGAGGCGTGGCGGCCAACACACATCTGCGCAGACGACTCGCCGAAGTTGCGGCGCAGAATCACATTTCCCTCTGCATTCCGCCTATCCGCCTGTGCGGCGACAACGCCGCCATGATAGGCGCCCAGGGCTATTACGAATATCTCGCCGGACATACGGCCGGCACCGACCTCAATGCCAGCGCGGCGGATTCCGTCGTCAGCTGAGCCACCGCAAAAACCATAAAAAAGGAAAGATACGAATGAAAGACGAAATAACGTCCGACCTTGTGCAAAAAGACGTTCCCGCGGCCGTTATCAAACGGCTTCCCCGATACCATCGCTATCTCGGAGAACTGATAAAGAGCGGCAAGGAGCGCATATCGTCGGCCGAACTGTCGCACATGATGGGAGTAACGGCCTCACAGATACGGCAGGACCTCAACTGCTTCGGCGGATTCGGTCAACAGGGATACGGCTATCCCGTCAGATACGTTTACGATAAAATCAGCGAACTTCTCGGCACCTCCGAGGGCTATCGCGCCGTCATTGTCGGCGCCGGCAACCTCGGCCGCGCTCTGGCCTCCACGCATATGTTCGAACGGCGGGGCGTGACCATTCTCGGCCTGTTTGACAACAAACCGTGGGTGGTCGGCACGGTGATTCACGGACTTTCCGTGTACGCGTCGGACGGGCTGACCGATTTTTGTAAAAACAACAAAGTGGACATCGGTGTCCTGACCGTGCCGAAAGAGGCGGCCGCCGACGTGACAAAGCAACTGATTGCGGGCGGCGTACGGGGCATATGGAATTTTGCCAACATGGAACTGTCCGTGACCGAACCGACCGTCACGGTGGAAAACATCCATCTCGGAGATTCTCTGATGAATCTATGCTATCAAATGAAAGTCAACGGGAAACTTCCCGAATAATTATGAATACATACAATTTTGACATCAATTATTTACAAATCGCTCCGTCCGGTCTTCTTTCGATGGCTTCGGCGGAGGAAATGCGCGTTCTGCTCTGCCTGATTTCGTCGGGCGGAAAATCCACAGACACAGTGCTTGCCGAAGCGGCCGGTGTACATCCGGCGAGAGCGGCGGCGGCCGTCTCCTTCTGGGCGGCCGGCGGCGTTCTGACCCAAAGAGCAACGGCGCATGCGACCGAGGAAAAAACAAACCTTGTCGACGAGTTTGACTTTCGTCTGCGGGCGAACGACGTCGATGAGGAAAGCGCCGCGGAAGTGGCAAAAGTCATCCGTGACGAAGGCCTTTCGGACATGTTTGACGAATGCGCGGCTCTGCTCGGCCGCCCGACACTGAATGACAGAGAAATTCGTTCGCTGACCGCGCTTTACACGCAGTACGGACTGGATGAAGAATACATTCTGACCCTTCTGTCGGATATGTGCACCCGCTCGAAGTGCTCGGTGCGTGCGCTGGTCAACCGCGCCATCGCCCTGCAGGGACGCGGCATTGACACGACGGAAAAACTCAGCGACTATATCAAAAACGCCGCAGAAAGCGGCGAATGGGAGCGGCGCACGCGCAAGGTGCTCGGCATTTACAGCCGCGCCCTGACGCAGGCGGAAAAGCAACTCTTCCGCAAATGGGCGGACGTATACGGATACGACGAGGACATTCTGACCCTCGCCTACGACAAGACCGTGCGTGCTATTTCGCAGTATTCGGCCGCCTATATGGACAAAATGCTGACCGCATGGTACGAGGCCGGCTGTCGGACGGCGGCGGCGTGTGAAGAATACGACCGTACACATAAACCGAAACCGACGGACACCACGCCGAAGACGGGACGGAAAGACAAAAAGCCGAAAGAACGATACGGGAATTTTGATCCCGAAGAGGCTTTCCGCAAAGCGCTCGCGCGCAGTTACGGCGACGGTGTCGCGGCGGACGACGGCGAAAAAGAAAAAACCACGATATGACGGGAGGACGACATGTTTGACAGAGAAACTTACGGCCGCGTGAGAGAAGACATGGAGCGGCGGCGGCGCGAGGCCGTCGATACCGCCGAGCGGCGCAATGCGGAACTCAGACTTCTGTCTCCGGATATAAAGAAAATCGACGTGGAACTGCAAAAGACCGGTCTGGAACTTTTTCGTCTGGCCGTCGCCGGAGAAAGCATTGACGCGCTGAGAAAGAGAAACCAGGAACTGTGCACAAAACGGAAGGACATTCTGAAAAAACTCGGATACCCGGAAGACTACACGGAACCGAAATACCGTTGTCCGCTCTGTGCGGATACCGGGTTTGTCGGCACGGAGATGTGCCGCTGTTTCAGAGAGGAACTGATCCGCGAAAACATCCGCACGTCGGGTATCGGCGCTTTGATTGACCGGCAGACGTTTGACAACTTCGATGTGGAAAGTTACCGCAAGGACGGCGACAGCGTCTATAGTGAAATGAAGCGGAATTTTGAAAAAGCGAAACTCTATGCGGAAAACTTCGATCGGATGCGGGGCAACATTCTCATGATGGGAAAAACCGGCACCGGAAAAACGCATCTGTCCACCGCGATGGCGGGCAAAATCATTGCCGCCGGCTATTCGGTTCTCTACGACTCGGCGCAGAACATCATGAACGTTTTTGAGGATGACCGTTTCCGCAGTACGAGAGGAGAAGAACCGAAAAGCGAAAAGTTTCTTTCCGTCGACCTTCTGATTCTCGACGACCTCGGCACCGAGTTCATCAATTCTTTCACATTGTCCTGCCTCTACAATCTCATCAACACGAGACAGAACCGCGGCCTTGCCACCGTTATCTCCACCAATCTATCCCCCACGCGGCTGACGGAGCAGTACGAGGACCGCATCTATTCCCGCATCATCGGCGCGGACTACGACATCTGGCGTTTTGAAGGCCACGACCACCGTATCGGATGAACATACGGAACATACAGATTCCGCACGGCCTGTGCCTCGCCCCCATGGCGGGATACACCGACGCGGGACTGCGGAGGGTCTGCCGTCTTTGGGGCGCCGAATACATGTACACCGAAATGGTCAGCGCCAAGGCCGTCGTGTACGGCGACCGGAAAACGGCGGCGCTCGCCCGGATATACGGGGACGAAGGACCCGTTGCCGTGCAGATGTTCGGCAATGAAGAAGACATCCTTGCCCGCGCTGCGGAAATACTTTCCGCCGGCGTGCCGGGATATGCGCGGCCGGTGGCCATAGACATCAATATAGGCTGTCCCGTACCGAAAGTATACGGTAACGGCGAGGGATCCGCCCTGATGCGCGACCCGGAACTTATCCGCCGCATTGTCCGCGCGGTGGCGGCGTCTACCGACCTGCCGGTCACGGTCAAACTCCGTGCCGGTATCGACCGTGCGCACGTCAATGCCGTCGAATGCGCACTGGCCGCCGAGGACGGCGGTGCCGCCGCCGTGGCGGTACACGGGCGGACACGCGCCGAAATGTACGCGGGACGCGCCGACCGTACGGTGATACGGGACGTCAAAGCGGCGTTGCAAATCCCCGTGATTGCCAACGGCGACATCACGTCGGCCACCGAGGCCGAGGACATGCTCCGCATGACCGGCGCGGACGGACTGATGGTAGCGAGAGGCGCCATAGGAAACCCGTTTGTCTTTTCGGAAATTCTCGCCGCAATTGACAACCGTCCTTACACGCCGCCGTCCCCGAGGGAACGGATGAAAACGGCACTTCTGCAACTGGATGTTTCCGTCCGGGACAAAACGGAAAGCCTTGCCGTCACGGAATCGCGAAAGCAGATGGCGGCTTACCTCACGGGGTTCCGCGGTGCGGCCACCCTGCGGGCAGACATTCACAGAGCCACCTGCAGAGCCGATATAGAACGCATACTCGGCGAAGCGGTTTTGCTGGCGGAAGAGCATGAATTGCAAATATAATTTTACAAAATTCAGGAAGACGTATGAAAAACAACACACCGACCATTGCGTCCTTCACCGTTGACCACGATTTGTTCGGCGAAGGATTTTATGTCTCACGGCGGGACGGAGACGTTACGACGTACGACATGCGCACAAGACGCCCGAACGGGGGAGACTACATGTCAAACCTCGCCATGCACTCCGTGGAACACATGTTTGCCACTTACATCCGCGCATCGGACATCGGAAGAAACGTTCTTTATTTCGGTCCGATGGGCTGTCAGACGGGGTTCTACCTTCTGGTGCGCGGCCTTTCCGACGAGACGGTGCTGTCCGCCGTTCTTGACGTTCTCGAAAAAATCATCGGGCACGACGGAGAGATGTTCGGAAACACGCGGAAGGAATGCGGCAACTATAAAAATCTCGACCTCGGAACAGCCAAAGAGGAATGCCGCCGCTATCTTGCCGTTCTCCGGAATGAGACATCTTTCTTTGTCTATCCCGACAAAACGGAAGGAGGACAGGAATGAAGACCATCGGTATCATTGGCGCGATGGAAACGGAGGTTGCCTCCCTCATCGGCGCACTGGAAAATCCCGTAAAGGAAACGTACAGCGGAACGGATTTCCATACGGGCACACTGGACGGTACGCCCGTCGTCATTGCGCGGTGCGGGATCGGCAAAGTGGCCGCGGCCGTCACGGCGGAAGCCATGATTCTCCGCTACGCACCGGATTTGCTCCTCAACACCGGGGTCGGCGGTTCCCTGACAAAGGACCTCACCGTCGGCGACCTTGCCGTATCCGCATTTGCCGTGGAATACGATATGGACACATCGCCGCTCGGCGACCCGATCGGTTACCTGTCCGGCATCGGACAGATTCGCCTGGCGGCCGACGGCGCGGCGGCGGACTGCCTGCTTTCCGCGGCGAAAGATGCGGGTTTGCACGCCGTGCGCGGCGGCATCGCTTCCGGAGACCGCTTCGTAGCGTCCGTCGAAGAAAAAAAACGCATCCTTTCGCACTTTCCCGACGCCGTCGTCTGCGAAATGGAAGGGGCCGCCGTGGCGCATACGGCATTCCTGAACGGGACGCCCTTTGTCATCGTCCGCGCGGTGTCGGACAGTGCGGACGGCCAATCGGATACGGACTATCCGACATTTGTCGCCGCCGCGGCCGCACGCTGCGCAGCACTTGTCCGTGCCGCGCTCCCCGTCCTCCGATAAAGTGTCTATTTTCCCGTAGCGCGGCATACACTGTATCGACAGACGCGCGGACAACTCGTGCGTACGGAGGAATGGTATGGAAATGTCCTTTACGGAACAAACGCAGATATACAAAGACGGCGGCATCGTATACCTGATTTTCCGCGCCGACGCGGTCAGCCTGACGGGAGAAGAACCCGGAACGGAAAAAACAAACCTTTTTTATGAAAACTGGCTCCGCATCCTAAAAGAACGGGTGGAAAGCGGACTTTTGCCGGCACTGAAGGCCGATTACGCCGCCGACACATCTCCGAAAAAACGGTTTTCCCACCGTCCGGCCGTGCTCCTCTATACCTGCCGACCCGTACCGGAAGAGAAAACCCAAAAAACGAAAAAAAGAAAAAAAGCCGACCGATGCGCCATGCGCGTCCGTCGCACCGTCACGCTCTCGCACGGGGGAGACGGAGACATGAGTCTTTCCGAAGAAGATGTCCTCCGTGAAGACGGATACCTTGCCGGATAAAACACATGTCAATAAAAACAGAAGAAAACCGAAAGAAGAGGATTTCGCTATGCATCAGTCTACTTGGATATGGTATTACGGAGAACATGCGCTCTTTCACAGTCTGCGTCTGCACACAAAGGGCAGACAGTGGGGGGCTTCCCGCCTGCCGCAATGGCCGCTCGCGGGGGTATATCCCAAGGTGGAATTCCGAAAAGAGGTGACCACCTGCCTTGACTCCGTCTTTACCGTATACACGAACGGTACGGGCGAGGTGATACTCGACGGTATCCGTTATCCGACGGAATATCCCGTTCCCTGCGTGCCGGGGCGGCATGATGTCCGCATCCGCGTTCTGAATCCGACGGGTCTGCCCGCGGCATATGCCGAAGGCGAGGAAGTCTATACGGACGGAACATGGATTGCGACGGCGGACGATGTAACCCTCTGCGCCGTCGGCAACCGGCCGACGTACTCTGCGCCGACGGACGACGTGGAAGTCTTTCCTTTTTCCCATGAGACCGTTATGCCTCGGTCTGTACGGGAAGAAAACGAAGGGTATTTACTCGATTTCGGCAAAGAATTATTTGCAAAACTGACAATTGTCGGCAAAGGCGATGTGTTTGTCGTATTCGGAGAAAGCGAAGAAGAAGCCCTCAGCGGGGACTGTCTCCCGAAAGAAAAGCAGGCGCTTCTCACCGAGCGTGCCACCCTTCGGGGAAAGACAACCTTTGACACGGCGGCCTTCCGTTTCGTCTACATCCGCACGGAAGGAACCATCGGCGCCGTATATGCAGACAGCGAATATTACCCTGTGAAAGACGAAGGATTTTTCCGTAGCGACGACCCGCTAGCCGAAGAGATTTTTGCGCTCTCGGCGCGCACACTCCACCTGAACACCCGCGAATGCTTTACCGACGGCATCAAGCGCGACGGTTTTGTCCGTGCCGCCGACCTCTACGAAACGGTCATGGCGGCGCCCTCTCTCTTCCGCGCACCGGAAATCTCCGAGCGTTCGCTCCTCTCTCTGCTCGGAAAGCCGCCGTACACGCGCCATGCGGGCGGCGACCGTACATCGTCGCTCTGCCTTATCATCGCCGTATACGAAGAATGGTTCCGCACCGGCAACCTCACGCTTCCGACGGCGGTCTTTGACCGGCTCAGCGCACTCTATGCGCTGGTTCTTTCCGAACGGCAGTCGGACGGGCTTCTCGGCGGTGCCGGAGAGGACACGGCCGATGGCACGCAGCAGATTCTCTTCTGGCAGGCAACGCGCTGCATGAGAAGAATGGCGGAAATGCTCGGACTGCCCTGCCCCGTCGTCGACGAAAACGAACTGAAAGAGGCTATATTCCGAACCTACTACCGACCCGCTTGCGGCGGATTCGCGGAGCACGCGGATGACGAGGTCGTCGCGCGGCGACCGAGCATTTTCGCCGTACTTTACGGACTGACAAGCAAGGAACAGTCGAAAACCGTCACCGACCGCGTACTTCTGGGGGACGAAATCCCCGAAGTCAACACGACCGTTCTCATGGTGCCCGAACTTCTTGCGCTCTGCCGCACGGGACATATCAAAGAGGCTGTCGAACGCATGCACGTCTTTTTCGGCGGCATGATCCGTCTCGGTGCCACGACGGCATGGGAATCGTTTGACCCCATGAAACCCACATCGGAACAGTACGAGCGGGACGGCGCAGCCTTCGGGGCGTCGCTCTGCCACGCTTGCGGTGCGGGTCCGCTGGCCGTTTTTGCCGGATATGTGGCCGGCGTCCGCATGACATCCGTTGCCGGCGGAACGTTTGAGGTTGTTCCCTCCACGGATGCCTACACTTGGTTTGAAGCCCGTGTGCCCCTCGGAGACGGCACCGTATCGGTGACGTACAGAGAGGGATACGGCGTTACCGTTCTGACGGACCTTACCGGCGGAACGCTGTACTTCAAAGGAAAATCATACCCTCTCACGGCCGGGGAAGAACTGACCGTGCGCGCAGGTTACTGAGAAAATGACGTACAGAAAAAGGACACCCGGGCGGGTGTCCTTTTTCTGCGTTTATTCGTTGCTTTCCGACGGCTGTGCGGCAACCGTACCCGTCCCGATGCGCTTTCTGCGGCGGCGCGGACGGCGGGACACCTTTTTGCGAATGACGTTCTCGGACAGTTTCTGCCGGAACGCCGTCATCTCTTCCTCCGACGCATCCGTGAAGGTATATGACGCGCGCCACGTTTCGTTGAAATTCCGCTTAACGCGAAGTGTCAGGAACATGTCCCCGTCCTTTTCGCAACGATAAAGGAAAACGTATTTCTGACCGCGGGAGTGAAGTGCGTTCTCCACCGGCAACAGCCGTTTTCCGCAAACAGGACACTTCGGGTGTTTCACCGTTTCGTCATCGAGTATTTCCCCCACGGTGACATACCCGTCGTCCCCGGCATCCGCGTTACCGATAACCGCGGAGAGGAGGTACTGCCCCTGCGATGCATCATAGGCACGTATACCGGCGGGAACATCCAGTTTCCCGGCGACAAGCGCCGTAAAATACGCGTCGTTGAGCGCGTCGTGCGCGGGCAGGTTCTGCGGTATGCCGAAGTGCTCCATGGCATATTCGAGAGAGCGCTGTTTTGACCCGTGGTCGGTCTGCTGATTGAAAATCACCTGCAAATCGTACGTACGGTCAAGCCACGCCGTGTCAAGACCGTGAATACGGAAATTGTCCTTCAGTGTGGGAATATCGTCGGGCCCCCATGTGAGGAAAACGAAAGAGTCCCCGCAAAAGCGCCGGAAACTCTCCGCGGCTTCGGGAAGCGGCAGGCCGAGATCCATTTTGGCCTGTGAAATCCCCGTCAACTTCTCCACGTGACGGTGAATTTTCTTGTAATATTTCGGCTTGACGATAACGGAGTACGAACCGCAGGGGCGCATGTCCCGGTCAAGTTTGACGGCACCTATCTGGATGACCTCGCCACGCAGGCGGCAACCGAGTTCCTTCTGGACGGCGGCAGACTTCTGCGCATATGTCTGGTTCCATTCAAGGTCCAGGGTTATGTAATACATATGTTTTCCTTCTGCAATTTTCTTTTGACGTTTTTCCGTTTCAGTATATCATTATTTTCCGCAAAAGTCAATTCCTCTGACGGTGAATTTTCGTCTTTCCGTCAAAAAAGCGCGAAACGGTTGACATTTTATCACGAATATGTTAAAATGGGACGCGTAGAATAGTAGGGAAACCTGAAACGGAGGACGGAGATGGACGAAAGCAAACAACGGCCCGCGGAAGATACGACAGCCGAAACCGAAGCGGCGAACACGACGGCACCCGTCAAAGTGTCGGTCGTCATGCCCATATACAATGCAAAAGAATATCTGCTGCCGGCGCTGCGCGGCGTACAGCAGCAGACACTTTCCGATATAGAAATCATCTGTGTGGACGACGGGTCGACGGACGGATGTCTGAAAGCCCTGAAGGAACTGCAGAAAAAGGACACACGTATCCGCATTTTGACGGAGAGCAACGCCGGCCCTGCCATTGCGCGCAACAAGGGATTGGCGCGCGCATCGGGCGAATACGTGATGTTTCTCGACGCGGATGACCTTTTCGACCCGAAAATGCTCGAAATTCTCTACCGCGAGGCGAAGTGCAAGGAACTCGACATTGCCGTGTGCGGATATGACCTGTACCGTCATCTCATCGGCCGTTTTACCGACAGAAACGCGACGGTGGCGCCGCAGGCATGGCTGAGCGGGGGGGTTCTCTCCAAGAGTCACTGCCCGGAAACCATATTCCAGATAACGGACGGATACATATGGAACAAACTGTTCAGCCGCAAGTTCCTTGAGGAAAAAGGACTGCGGTTCATGGAGGACATCCGCATTTTCGAGGATTCCCTCTTTGTGTCCATGGCGCTATCGCTGGCGGAGCGCGTCGGACGTGTGGGAGATATTCTGATTCATCAGCGCGTATACCGCAGTCAGGCACGGCAGAAACTTTACAGAAAATACTATATGAACGTGCCGGCGGCCGCCGTCTGCCTGAAAGAATTTCTCATGCGGCACGGTATGTATCTACCACTCTCCAAATCGTATGCCAACCTTTCGGCGTCGCAGTGTTATAAAATGTACCGCGCGCTCGGAGCAGAGGAGGAACACGCGTTCTTCGACTATCTGCATGAGCACTGCGAGGATCTCGGGTGGGGAGAAAACACGCCGGACGCGATAACGGATTCCGACGTTTCGGAGTTCGTCGCCAACACTGAAATGTACACGTATGCGCAGTACAGTGAAAGAAAGGTACGCGGCCGCAGGTTGCGCCTCGACAAGTTTATTTTCTTCCGGCGCCGTCTGAAACGAAAGGAAAAAGTCCGTTCGTTTTTCGCAAAAGTGTTTTCTTTCGGCCGTAAGAAGGAAAAAAAGAAGTGATTTTTAGCATTCTGTTCCCGTATTTTTTCCGTGAAAGGTGAAAATACGGGAATTTTTTTGCCAAAACTATTGACAACTCGCAATAAGAATGATAAAATACTGTTTGTTATCTGTGAAAAGGTATAACTATGCCCTTTTGCGGACGACGGTAAACACTATATCTTAAAGAAGGAGGAAAAAGAATGCCAACCTTTAACCAGCTCGTCAAAAAAGGTCGTTCGGAGAAGACTTACAAGTCCAAGACTCCCGTATTGCAGAAAGGCTTCAACGCTCTTCGCAATGAGCAGACCGACCTTACCGCACCGCAGAAAAGAGGCGTTTGCACCAAGGTGACCACCGTTACCCCGAAAAAGCCCAACTCGGCTCTTCGTAAGATTGCCAGAGTCAGACTTACCAACGGAATGGAAGCTACCACTTACATTCCCGGTATCGGCCATAACCTGCAGGAGCACTCTGTCGTTCTGATCCGCGGCGGTCGTGTTCGTGACCTGCCCGGCGTACGTTACCACATTATTCGCGGTACGCTCGATACGCAAGGCGTCGCCAACCGTAAGCAGGGCCGCTCCAAGTACGGAGCAAAGCGTCCCAAGAAATAAGGTACATCCCGGACGCTAATATGTGCTCACGTGCTGTGATGATATAGTTGTTTATACTAAATCCGCAAACCGCAGGAGCACTAACGGAACGAGAAGTTCCGAGTACCTATGAATTCATTATTTCATGAAGGAGGGAAGCACAGTGCCTAGAAGAGGTCAAATTTCCAAAAGAGAAGTACTGCCGGATCCGCTGTACAATTCCCAGCTTGTTACGAAGTTGGTCAACAACATTATGTACGACGGTAAGAAAGGCGTGGCGCAGAAGATTGTTTACGACGCGTTCGCAATGATTGAAGCAAAGAGCGGGGAGAACGCCCTGGACGTGTTCACCGCGGCTCTTGAAAATGTCATGCCCGTTCTGGAAGTCAAAGCACGCCGTGTCGGCGGTTCCAACTACCAGGTACCCATGGAGGTCCGTGCCGCGCGCAGACAGACGCTCGGTCTCCGCTGGATCACCGGTTACGCCAGACAGAGAGGCGAAAAGACCATGGCTGAAAGACTCGCTTGCGAGATCATGGACGCCAAGAACAGCATGGGTGGCGCTTACAAGAAAAAGGAAGACACCCACAAGATGGCCGAAGCCAACAAGGCTTTCGCCCACTACAGATTCTGATCGTTATAAAAAAGGAGAGTACAGCAGTTCATGCCCAGAGAGTATTCGCTTGAACACACAAGAAATATCGGTATCATGGCACACATCGACGCCGGTAAAACGACGACGACCGAACGTATCCTTTTTTATACCGGTAAAACCCACCGCATAGGAGAAGTCCACGACGGCGGCGCCACGATGGACTGGATGGTGCAGGAACAGGAGCGCGGTA
>CAKRWK010000002.1 GCA_934417455.1 uncultured Eubacteriales bacterium | reverse complement strand
GGCACCGTTTCTCCCGTCATCGACGCCGCCGAATATGTACTGACGAAAAACAAAACCGGTTGCGGCACCTCCGCCGGCGGATTGCTGCTTCCCGTCGGCCTGCCGCTCGGCATATGTGCCGTGCCGGTCGGGGGACGGCGCAGGAGACACCGGAAGAGAGGAGAAAGCCGTGACTCCGAAAAATAAAATGACTGTGTCCAAAAGCGGGCTAAGCCACAGAGCGCCTTTGGAGAAAAGAGGAAAAATGGCAACAAAACGCAACAGAATATCGCTCTTTGCCCTTCTATTCGTTTGCATTGTCTGCTTTCTCGCCGTTATGCTGACGGCTTGCGGCAGCAAAGAAAACTGGAAAAAGGAATTGGAGGATGCCGGGACGACCGTGCATGTGACGTATGACGCCAACGGCGGTCTTTTTGACAAGTACAGAACCATGGACGTTTACATATCCCCCGGCGCCCCCATTCCGAACGTCGAAACAACGCCTAAACTGTTCAACCCGGTGCTGGCGGGATATTTTGTGGAGGGATGGTACTATGCCTCCTATGACAGCGAAGGCAACCTTGTCCTTTCCGACCGCAGAGTCGACTTTTCCGACTGCAGGACGGATACCGATGTTGTCGTCGCGCCGAAGTGGGAAGAAGAATACCAAATTCGCTTCTATGAGGGTGACGGAAAAACCGTGGCTTTGCAGTATTCTGTCCGTCCCTCGACTTCGTATGAAAAACCGGCGCTTTCCGACCCTGTGAAGGACGGGTATACCTTCCTCGGCGATTACGTCTACGACAACGCGGACGTGTCTGGCGACAAAGTGGTCACCTTCCCGCTGACGTACGACAGCGTGCGCGCCTCGGATGCCGACGGCGACCGTGTGGTGTCGTTGCACCCCGCTTTCCTTGAAAACGTCGGCGGCAAGCCGTGGGTCATTGTCCGCACAAAGACTGACCTCGCCAAAGGAACGAATTATTATCTGCTTGCCGATCTTGATTTTACCAACGACACACCGTTCAATTACACCACATGGGCTTACCGTTTCCGCGGAACCGACGGTGTTCTGGAAGGCAACGGACACACCATCCGCGGCCTGCGTGTAGCGGCCACCCCCGGCAAAAACGATAAATCCTGCGGTCTGTTTCCGGAGAGCGCATTCGGCGAAATCCGGAATGTCACGTTTGAAAACTGCGCCGTGAAAGCCGATTTCACGGAATACGGTACCGGCGGGCCGGATTATTTCGTTGCTTTCCTTTTCGGACGTACGGAAAATACCGTGCTCTCGGGTGTGACCTTTACAGGCTGTACGCTGAACGTCATTTGCGATGGCGAAAAGCCGCCGCTTTCGGGCGCGCTGATTGCCGATGAAGAGTCAACCTTGACCAAGGACGGATTGCCCGTCCTACCGGACACGCCGTGCGACGGCATTACCGTGGCTGTCGAAACCCCGTAAGGGAACGGCAAAACCGAAGTGTAATCAAATAAAAAGGAGATATATTTATGAAACTTCTGAAAAAAGCGTTACTGCTTCTTCTCGTATGCGCCATGCTTCTCCCTTCGCTTGTTGCCTGCGGAAAAACGGACACTCCCGACAACGGCGACAACCCCGGAGGAAACGTGACGCCCGGGAAAAAGTACGACAGCGAAACCACCTCGCTGAACTTTGCTATTGGTCTGCCCGACGGCGTGTTCCACCCCATGTTCTCGACGTCGGCCTATGACAGCGAAATCGCCGGCATGACGCAGATCAGTATGCTTGCCTCCGACGCATACGGTTCGCCTTCCTACGGCAAGGATGAACCCGTCGTCACGCTTGATATGATGCAGATTATGTACGACAAGGACGGCAATGTGACCACAGTCGGTAGCGAAGCCGTGTACACCACGTACCTCTTCCTTCTGAAAAACGGCATCAAATTTTCCGACGGCACGCCGCTGACCATCAAGGACGTTCTCTTCAATATGTATACGTACCTTGACCCGGCTTACAACGGCTCCGCCACCATGTATTCCGTCGATATTGTGGGTCTTGCCGCATACCGTACGCAGAACCCGAATGCCGATAAGGATTATCAGGAACAGTTGGACAATCTGATTGCCAACCGCGTGGAACAACGTATCGACCGCTTCAAGGATTACTACAAGGCACTGAACGAAAAGGATACGGCCACGGTGGAAAACCTGAAAGGCTACCTGACCGAAATTCTTGCCGACCGTGCGCTGGTGGAAAAACTCTTCGAGAGCGAACTGCGCACCGACTACACCTCGGCGTCCGATTCCGTGGAAAGCGCCATGGAAGAATACAAATTCCTCTACGGCGGCGCGGCATGGGAAGTCTTCTGCCGCAACGAAGGTCTGATTACCTGTAAGGTGAGCGGCGGCAAGTATGTCAAAGAGGACTACACGACCGCCGACGGCAAAACGAAAAAGCGCTATGTCCTGAACGACTATTCCGACCTCAAAGAGGCCATGGACGACGCCGTGGCGAACAAACCCGCCGGTATGTCCGATGAGGATGCCATGAAGGAATGTGCCATCAGCCTTGCCTACGATAACTATATGACCAATGCCAACATCGGTACCGTCGTTACCTCCTGGAACACGGCGAGCTTCCTGCGCGCCGAACTGAAAGTGGAAGAGATGTCCAAGGAAATCGGCGGTTCTTCGACGGACGGCAAAAAGGTGAAGAATATTTCCGGTATCACCTACGACGAGCACGTCACGGAATTCAACGGCAAAACCTACGCGGACGAACATACCGTTCTTTCCATCAAAATCAACAAGGTTGACCCGAAGGCCATCTGGGATTTTGCCTTCACCGTATCCCCCATGCACTATTATTCCAACGAAGAACAGTGTAACCTTTGGGACGGCGTGGAGCATTTCGGCGTTTCCTTCAATGATCCGAAATTCCGCGATAACGTTCTGAAAGACACGGCGAAACTCGGTCTGCCCGTCGGCGCCGGCGCTTACAAAGCCTCGAACGCTCCCGGCACGAACAAACTTGACAAAACCACCTTCTTCAAAGACAACGTTATCTATTTTGAACGTAACACTTACTTTGAAACCACCCGCGGCAACGAAACGACTGCTTCGGCCGAGGACCAAGTATTCAATGCAAAAATCAAAAATCTCCGTAATCAGGTCGTTTCCACCGACCAGATGTTGAGTTCTCTTGAAACCGGCGCCATCGACTTTGCCGAAATCACGGCGACGACGAAAAACCGTGAAAAAATCAAAGCCAACGCCTCCCTCGGCGAGTCCCTGCAGGACAACAACGGTTACGGTTATGTCGGTATCAACCCGCGCTATGTGTCCGATCCCGTCATCCGTCGCGTCATCATGTATGCCATGGACACTAGCATTATTGTAAACAATTATTATACAAATGGCATGGGGTCCGTGATTTACCGTCCGATGTCCTCCAACAGCTGGGCGTATCCGACCGGCGCAACGCAGTATTACAAATTCGACAAGCAGGTGCTCGAACAGAACATCCGCGATATGATTGAAGACGCCGGATATACAAAAGACGAAAACGGCGTTTACGGTAAAAAGGATGAAACCGGAACGTGGCAGTCGCTGAAGTATACCTTCACTATCGCCGGCGAAACGAACGACCACCCCGCCTACACCATGTTTGCCGAAGCCGCCGCGCTTCTCAAGAACGTCGGTATGGACATCACCGTTAAGACGGACGCACAGGCTCTTTCTAAACTCTCGAACGGTTCTCTTGCCGTGTGGGCGGCTGCGTGGTCGAGCGCCATTGACCCCGACCTCTATCAGGTGTACCACAAGGACAGCAATGCGACGTCCGTGCAGAACTGGGGTTATTCCTATATTCTCAACGACACCGACGGCAAATACAACCGTCCCGTGGAATTGCACAACTACACGATGAAGTATGTCAACGTTGGCTCGCCCGTCGTTACCATGAAAGAACTCATCGAGGAACTGTCGAAACTGATTGACCTCGGCCGTTCGACGCTTGACCAGGACCAGAGAACCGCGTACTACAAGGACGCGCTGGATGTCATTATGGAAATGTCCGTCGAACTTCCCACCTATCAGCGTAAGAACCTCTATGCTTATAACATCGAAAAAATTGATACTTCCACACTGACGCCTGAATCGGAAATCACTCAGTACAACGGCGTTATCTCCCGTATCTGGGCGGTTGACTTCCGCTAAATTCACATAAGCAGGACAAACATATGTTCAAATACATTCTCAAACGACTGCTCCTATCTCTGCTGATTCTTTTCTGCGTCTCGTTTATCATTTACCTGCTTGTGCGGTGCATTCCGAACGACTATGTCGATAAGAAATTCGCTTCGCAACTGGCGCAGGGAACCATCACACGTGCCGACATCGACAATATGAAGGCGCTGTACGGTCTGGCCGATAATTCCTTCGGCGGTATCGTGAAGGGATATTTCGGTTGGCTCGGCAACGCTCTGCGCGGCGACCTCGGTCTGTCTTTCAAGTACGGCGCACCTGTGACGGAAGTCATCGGCCAGTATATGGGCATTTCCTTCATGATTGCGCTTCTGTCGCTGATTCTCGAATACCTGATTGCCATTCCGCTCGGTATTACGGCGGCGGTGAACCAGTACGGCAAGGTGGACTATACCGTTACGGTCTTTTCCATGATAGGTATTTCTCTGCCGACCTTCTTCCTTGCGGCCGTGCTGATTAAATTCTTTGCGGTCGACCTCCGGTTGTTTCCCGTGGGCGGACTTGTGTCCGCCCTCCCGGCCGACGCCACGTCGTGGACGGTATTCACGGACAAACTCTGGCACCTGTTTTTGCCCATTCTGACGCTGACGATTCTGTCTATCGGAGGTCTGATGCGGCATACCCGTACCAATATGCTCGAAGTGCTGAATGCGGATTACATCCGCACCGCCAGAGCCAAAGGTCTGTCCGAAAAGTCCGTGGTGTACAAACATGCCTTCAAAAACTCCATGATTCCGCTCGTCACCATGCTGGCCGGCGTTCTGCCCGGCCTGTTCGGCGGCGCCATGATTACCGAGACGGTGTTTTCCATACCCGGTATCGGAAGCATGGCCTATGCCGCGCTGAAGGAAGGTGACATTCCCTTTGTCATGGGATACAACGTTTTTGTCGCGGGACTCGCGATTATCGGTACGTTGCTGGCCGACCTGGCCTACGCTCTGGTTGACCCCCGTGTCAAAATCACAAAGTAAGGAGGCGCACGATGGATACACAGAACAATAACGAACGTCCGGAAGATACGGTCGTGTCGTCTTCCGTCGGGGAGACGCACGGGGAGTTTCTCTCCGATAAGGTCCGCACCCTGACCCCTACGCAGATGGTCGTCCGCCGCTTCTTCCGCTCCCGTCTTTCCGTTGTCGGCCTCGCCATCATTGTTGCCCTGTTTCTCTTTTCCTTTGTCGGTCCTCTGATTTTCACCCGTTGGGGTGAGACGGGCATGGACAAATCCGGCGGTGCGACGCACGTGGTGTCCACGCAAATCGATTACACCGACGAAAACGGCGAATCGTATAAAGCCTTCTTCGTCACAAAGGACACGCTCGAATACAATATCTATGATACGAAACCCAGTCTTGCGCATCCGCTCGGTACGGATGACAAGAGCATGGATATTTTCACAAGACTGATGTACGGCGGACAGGTTTCGCTGACTTTGTCACTGATTGTTGTCATTCTGGAGACATTGCTCGGCATTCTGCTCGGCGGTCTTGCCGGCTATTTCGGCGGTTGGGTCGATATGCTGATCATGCGTGTCGTAGATATTCTCAACTGCATTCCCACCCTGCCGCTCATGCTGATTATTTCCGTCATGTTCGATTCGCGCAATATCGTCGGACGGCAGAAACTGTACTTTATCATGGTTTTCCTTTGCGCTCTCGGCTGGACGGGTGTGGCGCGCGTGGTACGCGGTCAGATTCTGTCTCTGCGTGAGCAGGAATTCATGGTGGCAACGGAGGCCTGCGGTCTGCCCACATGGCGCCGTATTTACAAGCATCTGGTACCGAACGTCATGCCGCAGTTGATTGTTATCATGACCCTCGGTCTCGGCAGCATTATCCTGACGGAAGCCACCCTCGGTTACCTTGGCCTCGGCCTTGACTATCCGAGTGCTTCGTGGGGTACCATGATAAACTCCGCGGCCAAAACGGAAGTGCTCGAAAACTACTGGAACATGTGGATTCCGGCCAGCGTCTGCATTGTGCTTGCCGTTCTCGGCTTCAACTTTGTCGGCGACGGTCTGCGTGACGCGCTTGACCCGCGTATGAAACGGTAAGGAGGACAGTTCAGTGAAACAGGACAATACACATTTCCTCACCGCCAAGGAAGTGCGGCGTATCGCGAAAGAAAACAAAAAGACCGTCAGAGAACTCGAAGCGAAAAAGAAAAGAAAGAATGTCGACCCGTCGGAATATCTGACGGAGATGCGCTCGGACGAAAACGTGCTTGAAATCGACAATCTGCACACCTATTTCTTTACCGACGTCGGTGTGTCAAAGGCCGTCAACGGCGTTTCCTTCTCCATTCCGAAGGACGCGACGGTCGGCGTCGTCGGCGAATCCGGTTGCGGAAAGAGCGTGACGTCGCTTTCCGTCATGCAATTGGTGCAGGCGCCGCAGGGACAGATTGTCGAGGGCTCCATCCGTTTTTCCGCCTCCGACGGAAAAACGTACGACATTGCCAAAATGCCGACCTCGGAACTCCGTCACCTGCGCGGCAAGGAAATCGCGATGATTTTCCAGGAGCCCATGACGAGTCTCAACCCCGTTTTCACCATCGGTTACCAACTTGACGAGGTGACCATTCTGCACGAGCCGGGCGCCGATAAGGAAACGGCCAAAAAGAAAACATTCGAGATGCTGTCGCTTGTCGGCATCATTCCCGAAAACGTGTACGACCGTTATCCGCACGAACTGTCCGGCGGTATGCGTCAGCGCGTTATGATTGCCATGGCGCTGATCTGTAATCCCCGTCTGATTATCGCCGACGAGCCGACCACGGCTCTCGACGTGACGATTCAGGCGCAGATTCTCGACCTGTTGCGCGACGTGCGGAAAAAAATGAGCGGTTCCATCATGCTGATCACGCACGATCTCGGCGTCATTGCCGAGATGGCCGACTATGTGGTTGTCATGTACGCCGGCAAAGTCATTGAGACCGGCACGGTGGAGGAGATTTTTGAAAATCCCTGCCATCCGTATACCATCGGTCTGCAGAAGTCCAAACCCGTCCTCGGCCGCAGCAGCGGCCGGCTGTACAGCATTCCGGGACAGGTGCCGAACCCCGTCGATATGCCGACGTGCTGTTACTTCCGCGACCGTTGCAACCGTGCCTGCGAGGTTTGCCGCGGCGAATATCCCGGATACGTGCAGATAAGCCCGACGCATGCCGTCGCCTGCTATCTGGCAGAGGACATTTCAAAGGAAAACGAAGAGAGGAGGACGCACCATGAGTGAAAAAGAAACCCGCCTTCCGACCGCAGAAGCGCCGGATACGGCTCCCGCCGTTGGGGAAGCGGCAGAGACCCCTGCCGCACAGCACCTTCTTGAAGTGCGCCGCCTCAGGAAATACTTTCCGGTGGAAAAAGACTTTTTCGGCCGCCCCGTGCGCTTCTTGCGTGCGGTGGACGATGTTTCCTTTACGCTTGACAGCGGAAAAACCATCGGTGTTGTCGGCGAATCGGGATGCGGAAAAACCACCCTCGGCCGTACCATCCTGCAACTGACGCCGACGACGGAGGGTGAGGTGATTTTCGACGGAAAAAATCTCGAAAAACTGTCGAAAAAAGATATGATTCCTCTGCGCCGCGACCTGCAGATTATTTTCCAGGACCCGTTTTCCTCGCTTTCTCCCCGTATGCCCGTCGGTGAAATCATCGGCGAGGCGGTCAAGGTGCACCACATCGTGCCCGACGGAGAAGTCAAGGATTATGTGCTGGAAGTCATGCGCAAGTGCGGCCTGGCCGACCACTATTACAACCGCTATCCGCACGAATTTTCCGGCGGACAGCGGCAGAGAATCTGTATCGCGCGCGCACTTGCCCTGAAACCGAAACTTGTCATCTGCGACGAGCCGGTTTCGGCGCTGGACGTCTCCATTCAGGCACAGATTATCAACCTTCTGAAAGACCTGCAGACCGAAACGGGCGTATCGTATGTATTCATCAGCCACGACCTGTCCGTCGTGGAATATATTTCCGACGATGTGCTTGTCATGTATCTCGGCAATATGATGGAAAAAGCACCGACGGCCGACATCTTCGGCAATCCCATGCACCCGTACACCAAGGCTCTGTTCAGCGCCGTGCCGATTCCCGACCCGAAGCGCAAGCATGAGAAAATTACGTTGCAGGGCGATATTCCGAGTCCCTCGAATCCTCCGTCCGGTTGCAAATTCCATACCCGCTGTGCATACTGCATGGAAGTCTGCAAGACGAAAGTTCCCGCTTTCCATGAGGCGGAGCCGGGGCATTTTGTCGCCTGCCACCTGTTTGACGACAAGCAGGTAAAACCCGCCGAAAAACATTGATTGCAAACAATTGTTTTCAAAAAATATGAGTAAAGAAACAAAAAAGACCGGAACCGGGGAAGAAAATCCCGCTCCGGAAAAAGAAAAAAAGAAAAAAGAGCCGTTTGTTGACGACGGTTCCGTTATCGTCAACATGGACATCGAGGGCATGCCGTGGTACGGTCGGCCGAGAGAGAAGGAAGAAAGCAAAAAGCATCATCCCGACCGTCCGACTTTCCGCGAGCGGTTGGCGATGATACTCGGCGTGTACCGCGCGTATCTGCCGTCTTTTCTTCTGGCCGTTCTTGTCATCTGCCTTGCTTTCCTTGTGATGTACTTCTGGGCAAAACGCTGAAACGAAGGATACTTTATGACCGATAGTGATTATACGACGGACGGCGGTGTGACACCGCCGTATAAAGCCGTCAAAGATTCCGCACTTTCCCATCCCGACAGCCGGAAGAAACAGAAAGCGAAAAGCGCGCTTTTGATATTTCTTTCCGCATTTGTCTATTCTGTCAGTTTCCATTATTTTGTGGCACCGTCGAATTTTGCGCCGGGCGGCGTCGGCGGTATCGTGGCGATTGTGAAATACATCTTCCGCGTTTCGCCCGACCTTACGCTCGGAGGCATGGATTACAGCCCTTTTCTGATTCTTCTCGTCAATCTGCCGCTGGCCCTGTTGACCGCGCGCAGTCTTTCCGGCGAGTTTCTTCGCCGCACCGTGGCGGAATCTGCACTGGTCACGGTAATGCTGTTTGTTCTCGATAACTTTATAGACCCCGCCTATGTGTTTTCCGTCGGCGGTGCGGCCGAGGTTGCCGACCTTGCCACGCGCCTGATAGCGTCCGGTCTCGGCGGTGTGTGTTGCGGCGTTTCGCTGTGGCTCGCCCTGAAAGCCAATGCTTCCACCGGCGGCACGGATATTATCGCGGCGTATTTGCAGAAGAAAAATCCGCACAAAAGCGTCGCCGTCATGATTTTTCTTGTCAATTCGGTGATTGTTCTTATATCCGTTTTTTTCTACCACGATAGCCTGATGCCTGTCTTTCTCGCCTTTATCTACATGTTCATTGCCGCGCGGACGTGCGACACCGTCATGTACGGCGGAAAATCCGCCGTCAAATTCGAGGTGGTTACCGACTGCCCGACGGAGATTGCCACGGAAATTATCGAAACGCTGGGGCACGGCGTGACCGTTCTTGCGGCAAAAGGAATGTTCGAGCAGAAGGAACATGCGCTTCTTGTCTGCGTCATGCAACCGCGCAAGGTTCCGCGCTTCAAGGAAATTCTCTCGAAATATCCGGGAAGTTTTGCCTATATCGGCACCGTGAACGAAATCGTCGGAAAGTTCAACCGTCAGAAGGACTGACCGAACAGAAAAACGCCTCTTTTCGGAGGCGTTTTTTTTCTTTTTTCGGAACATATTGAAAATTTTCTTCCAAAATGTCCGAAACTCCGTGCTTTTTTCGCGGAAATACGCGTGAGAGGTTGCAAAAGAGAAAAAAATGTGCTATAATCAACCTGTAAAAATATGCGCGTGCGCAGGGAAGGGTACAACCGACGGCGAAAGATGAAAACACGGGATAAAATCGGCTCCGTACTCAAAGCGCCGTTGTCGTGGACATATGCCGTCCGCTACCCGGCACCGAACGTCATGACGGACGCGGACACGATCCGCTATATCAAAGAGCATCGTGTGTCATTTGCCCGCTTCGGCGACGGAGAGCTTTGCCTTATGCGCGGCATCGGTATCCTTTTTCAGGAATATGACGTCCGTCTTCGGGACAGACTTTGTTCTTTGGCGGAAGAATCCGTGCTGGGACTTTTGCAGGGCGTGCCGTACATGGTATCGCACCCGGCAAAGTCCCGTGCGTTTCTGACCGACCCGTCGCGCCGGTTCTGGCGGCGCCACCTTCTTTGGGCGGGCGGGTATTACCGTCGGTTTTTCCGTGCGCCGCTGTACGGCGATACCAACATCACAAGGTTTTATGCGGAACGGAGAGACAAAGCCGGGCGCGATGCCTATGCGGCCGCCGTCAGGGAAATTTTTGCGGAAAGGAACCTTCTGTTTGTCGAAGGTGCGGGAACGCACAGCGGCGTCGGTAACGACCTGTTCGGGGATATGAATGCGGCCGGTCGGCGTTGCCGCCGGATTCTTTGCCCGAGTCGCAATGCGTATGCGAAGTACGATGAAATTCTTCGTGCGGTGACGCGGACGGTGCGGGATGACGACCTTGTTGTGCTGTCGCTCGGGCCGACCGCCACGGTACTGGCGCGTGACCTGACCGTCCGCGGCTGTCAGGCACTCGACCTCGGTCACCTCGACGTGGAGTACACGTGGTGGCAAAAACAAACGGGCGGCGCCGTCCCGACCCCGGGGAAAGACATGGCGGAAATTTCGTCGTTCGTGCCTGCGGAAAAAGAAAACGAGACCTATCTGTCTCAGATTATCGGAGAGATACAATGAAAGAACGGTATGACGTTGTTTTCGTCGTTTTGACCTACAAAAATACGGAAGACCTGAAAGACTTCCTCAAGAGTACAAAAACATTGGATTTCACCTATCGCGTGGTGGTCGTGAACAGCCATTTTGACGAGGCGACCGAAGAGACATTGCGCGAAATTGCGGAGTCGGAGAACTGCGATTTCATCGACGTGCCGAACTGCGGCTACGGCGCGGGCAACAACCGCGGCATGGAATGGGCGGCCGGGCATTACCTGTACGACGCGCTTATCGTCTGCAATCCTGACACCGTGATTCGCGAATTTTCCAAGGCGGCGCTCTCGCCCTATCTCGGCCGTCCCGTGATTGTGGCTCCCGACGTGCTTTGTGCGAGCGGTAAGCGGCAGAACCCCGCCATTGTCCGTGACAACAGAACGGCCGATCGACTGATTTACCAAGGGTACAAACGAGACAGCAAACTGCGGATGTACAGCGGCTTCGCGCTGAACAAACTCCGCCGGTTGCGGTTCCTCCGTAAGAAGAAAAAGGACGGCATGCTCATCTATCAGGCACACGGTTGCTTTGTCATTTTCACAAAAGAGGCTCTGGACCTGCTTTCTCCCGTCTACGACGAGAATATGTTCCTCTTCTATGAGGAAATGGATTTGTCCTTCAAGGCGGCCTCTGTCGGCGTGTCGACGGTGTTCTGTGACCGAATTCATATCTTCCACAAGGAAGACGGTAGCATGAAACTGTCAAATCTCAATCTCTATAATGAGTATAAAAAGTCCTGTATATACTGTTGTGAAAAATGGGGAATCAACAAATGAGTTTTTCGCTTATTCAACTTTCACTCAGCCTGATTTTTCTTGCCACGTTCCTCGCCGTTTTCTTCTTTACGGACAGTTGGTTCAGTGTTGCGAGACTGCACACGACGTTATGGACATTGCTCTACTTCGGCTATGTGATTTTTTCCGGCGGCGACGTTCTGGACGGCGGCGGTGTCGTCTGGCTGATTTTTTCCTGTCTTCTGATGCTGGTCGGCGAATGGTGCGCCGACGCATATGTGAGAAAACATCCGAAAAAAGAAGATTTGCCGGCGAAAGAGCCCACCGCGGACGGACGTGCGCGGATGGACAGACTTTTCACCCTCGCGGTTGTCGGCTTTTCTCTCCTTTCCGTCATAGGCAGCATTTCGGAAATTTATTCTTACGGTTTTGACCTCTCGTGGCTCCTTTCTGCAAAGAAAATTTTGCAAATGAGCAACGAAGTGGCCAACATGCGCTATGCCGGCATTGAAGTTCCGGCCATCGTAACGCTCCTTGAAACGCAGAAATACATTGCCAGCCTTGTCGGCGGATATTACCTTTTGCGCGCCGACGGTAAGGCGCGCCGCGCACTGTGCTTTCTTCCCGTATTTCCCATTGTGCTCAACGTTCTGGTGGAAAACACCAAAGCCGGCGTCATCGCCTGCCTGCTCCTTTTCTGCATCGGCTTTGCCATCGGTTATGTGACGAAATACCATCGCATGATTCGGTTCACGACGGGACAGGCCGTTCTTGTCTGCTCTCTCGGCGGTCTGGTTCTTCTGTTCCTTGTGTTCGCTATGATGATAAGGACAGGACATATTGATGCGGAGGCTTTTCATGCCGTGTCGGAGAAATTCATTGTTTACGCATTCGGAAATGTCAAGGCATTCGATATATGGCTGTCGCGCGTCTATTCCTTCCACGGTTGGGAGTTCGGCATCAATACGTTCATGGCACCCTTCCATGTGCTCGGCCTTGTCACGAGACAACAGGGTGTGTATGACTATGTTCCCGGCGCGACAAGCAACGTTTTTTCCGCCTATCGCGGCGTCATTGAGGATTTCGGTCTTGTTGGCGGACTTGCTTTTGTATTCCTCCTTGGTTTTCTCGGCGCGTTGTTTATCCGGAGACTGCGCGAAAAGCCCGACGGTGTGTGGCTGAAAGTCGGGTATGCTATGATTGCGTTTCTTCTCTTGTACGGGATGATTATTTCTCCGTATATCTACTCGAGTTACTGCATTGCCATGGTTGAATTCCTTGCCATTCTGTTGACGGAGCGGTGGGTATGTCGCAAAAAATAACAGCCGGAAGATTTACGAAAAATGTCGTCGTTTCGCTGGCGGCACAGATTGTGTCGCTTGCCGTCGGCTTCGTTCTGAACCTGATTGTCCCGAAGTTCATTGACGAATTTCAGTACTCGTACTGGCAGATGTATATTCTGTACGTCGGTTATGTCGGCGTGCTTCATTTCGGACTTCTTGACGGCCTGGTTCTTCGCTATTCCCAGTACGATTATGAGGAACTCGACAAAGCGCGGATTCGCTCGCAGTTCCAGTTTCTTCTGTTTTTCACATCGCTGATTTCTGCCGTCGCCATTGCCGTCGCGCTGATTTTTACCGATGCGGAGGCGCGATATATCCTGATATTCGTAGCGATCGGCGTGATGTCGAAAAACATGTTCACCTATAATTCCTATTCGTTTCAGATTACCAACCGCATTAATCGGTATGCCACGGTCGTTATCGTGCAGAAAGCGGCGTACGGTCTTGCCGTGCTTTTGCTCCTTGTCGGCCGGGTGAATGATTTCCGCCTGTTCTGTCTTTGCGATATTTTCGGTGACATCGCGGCCACGGTCGTGGCGGTCTTTTTCAACCGCGGTATGTACTTCGGAAAGAGCCTTCCTCCGCGGGAAACCATGCGGGAAGTCGGGCGTAACGTGTCGGCCGGCATTATTCTGATGCTTGCCAATTTTTCCGCATCGCTTATCATCGGCGGCGCCAAAATGATGGCACAGTGGCGGTGGGACGAACTGACGTTTGGTAAAGTTTCATTTGCATTCAGCCTTCTTTCCGTTTTTACGACGTTTATTACGGCGGTCAGCGTTGTCCTTTTTCCGTCACTGAAACGCCTTGACCCGGAAACACTTCCCGCCCTGTATAAAAAACTCCGGAGCACCGTTTCTCTTCTGCTGTTTTTCATCATGATCGCGTATTTCCCGGCGTGTTTCGTTTTGCATAGGTGGCTGCCGCAGTATGACGAGAGTCTTGTGTACCTCGGCTATCTTTTGCCCATTATCATCTTCTCGTCGAAAGTAACGCTTCTGACAAACAATTATCTGAAAGTGTATCGGAAGGAACGCGCCATGATGGTGGTGAATCTCTCTTCCGGCGCGCTCGGATTCCTGCTGTTTTTCCTAACGGCGTATGTGTTTGACAGTTTGACAGCGCTCCTCTTTTCCATCGTGTTTGTCATCATGGCCAACTCCGTGGCTTCCGAAATCGTGGTGTTCCGCGTGATAGGTGAGCGGGTGGTTCTCGAATACATCATAGAATTCTTCATGGTGGCGGCTGTTCTCGCGGCGGCACGCCTGCCGTCTCTGTGGCACGGTTTCGCCGTGTCTGCGGCGGCACTGGCCGTGTATTTCGCTGTTCATTACAAATCCATTGCCGCGGTGCTCGGAAAGATATTCCGTCGCCGTCGGACATCCTGACTTGTATGAAGGAGGTAAAAGATGAAAGGTATTATTCTGGCCGGCGGCGCCGGTACGCGGCTGTATCCTCTGACGATGGTGACGAGCAAACAACTGCTTCCCATCTACGATAAACCCATGGTTTACTACCCGCTGTCCACACTGATGCTGGCGGGCATCCGCGATATTCTCCTGATTTCAACGCCGACGGACATCGGCAATTTCGAGCGCCTGCTCGGCGACGGAAGCCGTTACGGCATTCACCTGTCCTATAAAATCCAGCCGTCGCCCGACGGCCTTGCACAGGCGTTTCAACTCGGAGAAGAATTTATCGGGAACGACGCCTGTGCCATGGAGCTCGGCGACAAAATTTTCTACGGCAATGGCTTCGGAACGCTTTTGCGCGGTGCCCGCGCGAGTGCGGCAGATGACGGCCGCGCCACCGTGTTCGGCTATTACGTCAATGACCCTGAGCGCTTCGGCGTTGTCGAGTTTGACGGCAACGGAAAGGTTATCTCCATTGAGGAGAAACCCAAAGTACCGAAGAGCAATTATGCCGTGACGGGATTGTATTTTTATCCGGCCGGCGTCAGCAAAAAAGCATGGAAGGTAAAACCTTCCGCGAGGGGCGAACTTGAAATCACGACGCTCAACGAAATGTATCTCCGTGATGGCGCACTGAATGTCAAACTTCTCGGTCGAGGTTTTGCGTGGCTGGACACCGGCACGATGGACAGTCTGGCCGAGGCCACCGATTTTGTCCGTATGGTGCAGAACAGACAGGGCATACAGATTTCCTCTCTTGAGGAAATTGCTTATAAAAACGGTTGGATCACGAGAGAAGAACTTCTTTCTGCCGCGGCGCAGTACGGAAAATCTCCGTACGGAGAGCACCTGAAAAAAGTGGCAGAAGGCAGAATTCAGTATTGATTTGAGCACATTTGTTTACATAAGGACGATTTTATGCGCATTTTGGTAACCGGCGCGGCTGGGCAACTCGGACGCGACGTTGTGAATGAACTGAAAAAACGCGGAGAAGACCCTGTCGGCGTGGATATTGCCGATATGGACATTACCGACGGGGCCGCCGTGCGCGCGACGATGGAGCGTGTCCGTCCCGACGCGGTGATTCACTGTGCCGCGTGGACGGCCGTAGATGCGGCCGAGGCTCCGGAGAACAGAGAAAAGGTGCGCCGTATCAATGCGGACGGCACGGCGAACATCGCGGCACTTTGCAAAGAACTCGACTGCAAAATGATGTATATTTCCACCGACTATGTGTTTGACGGCGAGGGAACGGCCCCTTGGAAGCCCGACTGTAAAACATACCGTCCGCTGTCCGTCTACGGACAGACGAAACTGGACGGAGAACTTGCCGTTTCAGGGCTTCTTGAAAAATACTTTATTGTCCGCATTGCGGGGGTGTTCGGCGTACACGGTAAAAATTTCGTTGCTACGATGCTTCGTCTGTCCGAAACGCACGATACGCTCCGTGTGGTTTCCGACCAGATAGGTACGCCGACGTATACCGCCGACCTTGCAAAACTGCTCTGCGATATGATTGTCACAAACAAGTACGGGTATTACCACGCGACCAATGAAGGCGGATACATTTCATGGGCGGATTTTGCCCGAGAAATTTTCCGTCAGGCGGGAAAGAGGACGACCGTCATTCCCGTGACGACCGAGGAATACGGACTGTCGGCGGCCGCGCGGCCGCACAACAGCCGCCTTGACAAATCAAAACTGACCGAGGCGGGTTTTGCGCGCCTGCCGTCGTGGCAGGACGCCCTGCATAGGTATCTTGTCGAAACCGCCGTTATAGCGGAGTGAGGAGTAAACATGGGACAGATTAAAGTGACAAAGACCGGCATTGCGGGGCTGTGCGTCATCGAACCGACCGTTCACGGCGACGAGCGCGGTTATTTTATGGAGACGTATAATCAAAACGATATGCACGAAGCGGGGCTCGACATGGTGTTCGTCCAGGACAATCAGTCCATGTCGAAAAAAGGCGTCCTGCGCGGGTTGCATTTTCAGAAGCAGTATCCGCAGGGGAAACTCGTTCGCGTGATTTCCGGCACCGTTTTCGACGTTGCCGTTGACCTGCGCCGCGACTCGGAAACGTAAGGCAAATGGTACGGCGTGGAACTTTCCGCCGAAAACAAAAAACAGTTCTATATTCCGGAGGGCTTTGCCCACGGCTTCCTTGTTCTTTCGGATGCGGCGGAATTCTGCTATAAGGTGACCGACTTCTATCACCCCGGCGATGAGGGCGGCATCATGTGGAACGACCCCGATATCGGCATCGTCTGGCCGGAGGTCGGTGAGGTCACCCTCAGCGAAAAAGACAAACATCACCCGGCCTTCCGCGATGTGAAGACCGCGTTTTAAGGAGACGTAAGATGAGCAAAACGGTTCTTGTGACCGGCGGCGCCGGTTTTATCGGGTCCAACTTCGTTTACCATATGCTGAAAGAGCATCCGGACTATCGCATTGTGTGTGTGGATTGCCTGACGTATGCCGGCAATATGTCCACGCTGGCGCGTGCGATGGAAAATAAAAATTTCCGTTTTTACAAGACGAACATTTGCGACAGAGAAGGGGTTTACCGTATTTTTGAAACGGAAAAACCCGACATGGTCGTCAACTTCGCCGCAGAGTCGCACGTTGACCGTTCCATTGAAAATCCGGAAGTCTTCCTCAAAACCAACATTCTCGGTACGCAGGTCATGATGGACGCCTGCCGCAAATACGGCACGCCCCGCTATCATCAGGTGTCCACCGACGAGGTGTACGGTGACCTGCCGCTCGACCGCCCCGACCTGTTCTTCACAGAGGAAACCCCCATTCACACAAGTTCGCCCTACAGTGCCTCGAAGGCGTCGGCCGACCTGCTCGTGCAGGCCTACCACCGTACATTCGGCCTGCCGGCGACCATCAGTCGCTGTTCCAATAACTACGGTCCGTATCATTTCCCGGAAAAACTCATTCCCCTGATGATTGCCAACTGTCTGAACGATAAGCCTCTGCCTGTATACGGAGAGGGGCTCAACGTGCGCGACTGGCTGTATGTGGAAGACCATTGCCGCGCCATTGACCTGATTATTCACAACGGACGTATCGGCGAGGTGTACAACGTCGGCGGACACAACGAAATGCGCAATATCGATATTGTAAAAATGATTTGCGATTACCTCGGAAAACCGTACAGCCTGATTACATACGTCGCCGACCGTAAAGGCCATGATATGCGCTATGCCATCGACCCGACGAAGATTCATCGCGAACTCGGTTGGCTTCCCGAAACGAAATTCAAAGACGGCATCAAGAAAACCATTGACTGGTATCTTGACAACCGCGCCTGGTGGGAAACCATTATCAGCGGGGAGTACCGCGATTACTACGACAGAATGTACGGTAATCGGTAAAGGTGGCACAAAACAAAGAAAAATCCGTAAAATCCCGGCAAAAGCGGTACTTTTGCCGGGATTTTTCTTTTCGGATTGTGTGGGACGCCGTGATATTTTTATTTTTTCACGCCGAAGACGGCGCTGACGGCAGGAAAAAAGGGATTTCCTTTTGTTTTCTATGCAACGGACGGTATTTGATACGGTGCAGCGCGCAAAGACGGAAACGGCAGCGCGCGGTTAAAAAGCGTTTTCAAACGGTGAAAAACCGTAAAAAACAAAGATAATTCCGACGACGGGACGGGTAAAAGAGAAAAATATGCCTGCGTCCGGGGCATTCCGTC
>CAKRWK010000001.1 GCA_934417455.1 uncultured Eubacteriales bacterium | reverse complement strand
CGTGCTGCGGAGCGTGACGTCGTGGTAACCGCCTTCCACAATGCTGGTTGCGGACACAAGCGTCATCTTCGCTTTCTGTTGCAATTCTTCAATGGTCACGGCACCGCAGTTGCACATGGTGGACTTGACCTTGTACAGGGATTTTTCCACGTTGTCGTGCAGGGAGCCGGCGTATGTAACGTACGAATCCACGCCTTCTTCAAAGGAAAGTTTGGCCTTGCCGCCGAGGTCATAACGCTGCCAGTTTCTCGCGCGGTTGGAGCCCTCGCCCCAGTACTCTTTGACATACGTCCCGATGACCATGGTTTTCGGTGTCGGGCTTTCGTCGAAGCGGGCGAAATAACGGCCGAGCATCAGGAAGTCGGCCCCCATGGCAAGCGCCAGCGTCATATGATAATCGTGAACGATACCGCCGTCGGAGCAGAGCGGAATATACACGCCCGTTTCGCGGAAATATTCGTCTCTTGCGGCCGCCACTTCGATAACGGCACTGGCCTGTCCGCGGCCGATACCCTTCTGCTCACGGGTGATGCAGATGGAGCCGCCGCCGATACCGATTTTCACAAAATCCGCCCCGGCCTTGGCAAGGAAGAGAAATCCCTCTCTGTCCACCACGTTACCGGCGCCGACTTTGACTTTGTCGCCGTATTTTTCACGGATAAAGGCGAGCGTACGTGCCTGCCAGACGGTGTAGCCCTCGGAAGAATCGATGCAAAGCACGTCCGCACCGGCTTCGACAAGAGCGGGAACGCGTTTTTCATAGTCGAGCGTATTGATGCCGGCACCGACGACGTAACTTTTGTTTTCGTCGAGAAGTTCCTGCGGATTTTCTTTGTGCTGTGCATAGTCCTTGCGGAAAACGAAGTAACAGAGATGCCCCTTTTTGTTCACGATGGGCAAAGAGTTCAGTTTGTGGTCCCAGATAAGGTCATTCGCTTCTTTCAGCGTGGTTCCCTCGGGCGCGGTGACAAGACGGTCAAGGGGCGTCATGAAAGACGACACCTTTTCTTCGGGAGACATACGGCTGACACGATAGTCGCGGCCGGTGACAATGCCGAGAAGTTTGCCGTTCGCCGTACCGTCATCGGTGACGGCCATGGTAGAGTGCCCGTTCTTCTCATTGAGGGCGAGAACGTCGGCCAGCGTGGCGTCGGGCGTCAGGTTGGAATCGCTGACAACAAAACCGGCTTTGTAGTTTTTCACACGGGAAACCATGGCGGCCTCGGATTCAATCGGCTGCGAACCGAAAATAAAGGAAATGCCGCCCTCTTTGGCCAGTGCAATAGCCATGGTGTCGTCGGATACCGACTGCATGATAGCGGACGTCATGGGAATGTTCATCATCAGGGGGCATTCCTCTTTGCCCTTGCGGTACTTGACGAGAGGCGTACGAAGCGACACGTTTTTCGGAATGCAGTTTTCGTCGGTATACCCGGGAATCAAAAGATATTCGCTGAATGTATGAGAGGGTTCAGTAAAGTAGGTTGCCATAAAATATCCTTTCGTATGTATGTGAATTCTTTTACTTCGCGTAACGGACGGTGATTTCCACCGTCACATGGCCGCCTTCCTCGCCGGCACGGCGGACGGAAACAATCGTCGGCTGTTTGCTCTTCGGAAGAACGCCGTTCTGCAGATAACTGTAATAATCGTAGTAATCCTCAAACTGATAGTCTTTCATTTGCTCGCACTTCGCTATTTTGTCCACCACGTCCATACCGGACAGAACCCAACCGAAAGAGGCATAGTCCCCATCCAAAGAAGTGGCATCCGCCTGACAGATGAAAAACTGGGACGACGCGGAATCAGTGTCGGAAGCGCGCGCCATGGATATGACACCGCGTTTGTGCGAGAGCGGGTTTTCCACGCCGTTGGACGAAAATTCGCCCTTGATGGTCTCTTTTGAACCGCCCGTTCCGTCTCCGTTCGGGTCACCGCCCTGAATCATGAAACCGTCGATGATGCGGTGAAACGTCAGTCCGTCGTAAAATTTCTCATCCACCAGTTTCAGAAAGTTTTTCACGGTGATGGGAGCATACGTCTCGTCGAGAAGCACCGTAATGGTTCCGGTTTCCCCTTCCTCTTTCCCGCAGGAAGAAAGTGCCGAAGCCGTGCAGAAAAGAAGAACGGCGGCCAAAGCAAAAGACAAAAATTTCTTCATAATATTTCCTTTTCTTTTTAATTTATCTCACGCGGCAGGTAGCCGGCAATGAACGATTCGAGGACGGAAAAGTCCGTGCGTCCGCCGTTTTTCATCTGCACGTCAAGTTCTCCGAGCGCATACAGCGCGCCGCGGATACGGGCAGCACCCTGTTTCTTGACGGCGGATACGGCTAATCTGACCTTATACGGGTTCATCCGGAGCGCCGCTGCAATGCCGTCGGCACCGCTTCCCTCGTCTAACATCTGCGAAACGGACAGGAGTTCCGCGTCTGTGCGCGCCATCATGCCGACCACCATCGTCGGCTCCGCCCGCTCGTCGCGGAGTTCGCGAAGGGCCACATAGGCCGCCGCGCGGTCACCGGCGGAAAGCGCATTCGAAAGGGCAAACGCATCGCACTCGGGATCGGCGGGCACCACCGTGTCCACGTCTACCGCCGTCAGCGTATCCCGCCCGCCGGCTTTGACATAGCAGACGAGTTTTCCGACCTCTCCGTGTAAAACATCCATGGAATGGCCAGCGCGGAAAATCAGGCGGCGGAGCGTATCGGCATCGGCCGCAACACCGGCTACATCAAAATGTTTTTTCAGCCATGAAAGGAGTTGCACATCCGTTGACTTTTTGAAATCTACGATTTTACAGAAGTTTTCAAACTTTTTGTAAAGCTTGCTTGGCCTTTTCGGCAAAGAACCGAGGTCAAAACCATCCGCTGTTACCGGCATGACGAGCACACTGTACGGATACTGCGGCATTTCTTCCAGAAGGGAAACAAGTGCCGTCTGCACACTCTCGCGCATTCTGCCGAAGTCCGCATATTTCCAGACGACGAGTTTTCTCTCACTCATGACGGGAGGAGACATCACGGCCTCGCGCAATGCGGGAACGTCCATGTCGGGACGGTCGAAAACTATATATTTGAAGGTTTCCGTAACAGGGTCGGGCACGCAGGCCGCGCGGAACACGGAAAGATAATGTCGTTTCAGGTACTCCTCTTCCCCGGCGAACAAATACGCGCCGACAGGGGCGGCGGATTCCGTTTTCAGGTCTCGGATGTCCATAGGGTCTCCTTTCGTCAGTACCGGATAAGAAAATGCACGCGTTTCGGCGCACCGCCGACGGTGAGAAGATAAAAGAGGTCGAGCCGGCCGCCGTCGGGCGTGAGTTCGTTCCGGATTTTCTCTGTGCGGATACGCATATCGAAACGGTAAGGGGGGATTTCGTATATGCCGGAAAAGTCGGCCGTGCCGAAGTGCATATCGGTTACAACGGCGCCGCGGCGGCGGACGTGCACGCCGGAGGGACCGACGGTTATGCCACAGACAACCGCGCCACCCTCGCCGGCTTCCCGGTAGGAGATATGCGTGAGGCCGCCGGACTGTTTCACCGCGGCCGTTGTCGTAAATTCTTCGGTTTCTTCCCCGTCGGGCGTCCCGTTTTCCGAAAGGTCAGTAATAACCGACCGGACGGTGATGTCCGCTCTGCGCTCCGTCATACCGCGCTCCTCTCCGCCGCCCGCGGGCGGCAAGTGGATAAAAGACGGGCGTTTCGCTCCGTGCCGTCTCTCCGTGAAGGTCCGGAAGAAGCCAAATGTCCGTCTTTTATTCGATGTCTTTATTTCTGCTTGTGCTTCTGGCTGTATGTGCTGTGCGGATTCAGAAATTCGCGCCAGTCAAGGCTTCCCTTGTCAAGAGCGAGAACCAGAACCTCCGCCGTCGCGATATTCGTGGCTACGGGAATATTGTAAATGTCGCAGAGTCTGAGAATGCTGAGTTCAGCGTCCGAGGGAATGTCCGCCGGATCCGTCGAACGGAAATAAAACAGAAGGTCGACTTCGTTATAGGAAATTCTCGACGCTATCTGCTCCGTGCCGGAATGGCCGGACAGAAACGTTTCGATTTCCAGCCCCGTTGCGTCGGAAATGTATGTGCCCGTATTGTTCGTCGCACAGATGTGATGCTGCGTCAGTATGCCGGCATACGCGATGCAGAACTGCGCCATCAACTCTTTTTTGTTGTCGTCGGCAATCATTGCGATATCCAAGATGCGTCACTCCTTTCCCTTGCGTGTAATTATAGCACCAAAAGATTTTTTTGTCAATGACTTTGGTAAATTTTTTGCTGTTTTCACAAAAAACAACGGGTAAATTTATAAAAATTATACGAAAATACGTTTTTACAAAAAATCCATTGTAAAACGAAAAAAATTGTTGTATAATGATAGAAAAACTGCAAAATTCCACCCGTTTTCGCACGGTTCGCCAACAAGCGCCGCGAAAACGGCAAAAAAGCGAGGATCACAATATGAAAGAGTTCAAGACCATCGGCATTCTGACGTCCGGCGGCGACGCCCCCGGCATGAACGCGGCCGTCCGTGCCGTCACCCGTACCGCGCTGGCCCGCGGCATTTCGGTCAAGGGCATTTACAACGGATACGCCGGCCTCATCGCGGGGGGAGATGAAATCAAACCTCTCGGCATGCGCGATGTTTCCAACATCATCAACCGCGGCGGCACGATTCTGTATTCCGCCCGCTGCCTCGAATTCAAAACGCCCGAAGGCCAGATGAAAGCCGTCGAAACCTGTAAAAAAGAAGGCATTGACGGCATTGTGGCCATCGGCGGCGACGGCACGTTCCGCGGCGCTATGGCGCTTTCCGCCAGAGGCATTCCCTGCATCGGTCTGCCCGGCACGATTGACAACGACATTACCGCCACGCAGAAAACCATCGGCTACGACACGGCAATGAACACCGTTATCGAGATGGTGGATAAACTCCGCGACACGAGCGAATCGCACGAGCGGTGCAGCGTTGTCGAGGTGATGGGACGCGACGCAGGCGACATTGCGCTGAATTCCGCGCTGGCTTCCGGCGCCACCGGCGTGGCCATTCCCGAGCAGCCCTTTGATGAGAAGGCGCTCTTCCGCAAAATGGCAAATTCCCGAAAACTCGGCAAACGCAACTTCATCATCATTGTTTCCGAAGGCATGGGAAAGGATTTCGGCCAGAATCTGTCCGACAAAATCGAACGGGAACTCGGCATTGAATCCCGCTTCACCCGTCTCGGCCACGTAGTGCGCGGCGGTAGCCCGACAGTCGGCGACCGCGTGATGGCCACGCAGATGGGCGTATACGCCGTGGAAGAACTGCTCAAAGGCCATTCCAATCTTGTCATCTGCGAACGCCACGGCCGTATCTGCGGCATGGATATTCACCACGCCCTGATTCTTGACCGCATGTACAAAAACAAACTGGAAGAGGGCGATCTTGACGGATTTTCCGCCGAGGAACTCGTCGGCATGCGCGCCGATGCGGAGGAAAAACGGAGCACCATCAAAATGCTCTACGAAATCGAAAACGAAATCAACGTCTGAGAAACCCAAACCGCAAAAAGACTTTCCCGCACGCACTTTTGCATGCGGGAAAGTCTTTTTATATCCGAAAAAATGGTGCGATTTCGACAAAAAGGAGTATGATTTTCATAGACGCGGATCGCGGCGGATGGTATAATTCTATATAAAAGGAAAAATATCAGCCCATGGCAAATATATTTTTCACCGTTTCCTCGGCTGCGGTAAAAAGCGCGCGGTTGCGTTTTGCCCCGAGACCGGAGTTTTTTACCTCGGTCAGCGCACGCAGACAGATAACGGTGTCCGCCGGCAGGTCGGCAAAGCCGGGAGAGGCGCCGAACGCCGTGGATGACAGGCGCACCGCGCACGCGTCGACATATTCGACGTCTGCGTCTCCGACGTAATCTGCCAGCGGTACAAAGAGATCCACGCCGTCCCTTGTCTTATAGATGTTGTACAAGCTTTCGGAGAGGAAGCAGACATAGTAATCACCGTAGAGAATGTCGGCTTCGAGAACGGAAAGATTTTCCTTGATTTTCGTGACGTTCGGTTCCGTACCGTCGTCCTTATGCGCTTCTCTGTACGCGTCGATTTCCGCATTGGTCATGACGAATAGCGTATCGAACGCAGGGCTTGCCGCGCCGTCTCCGTCTCTGTCCGCCGCCATCTTTTTCAGTGCCGAAAGCATGGCGCTGTACGGAGGAATGCCGCCGTCCGAAATTTTTGACACGTCCGTCGGCCCGGCATACAGTGCATATACGTCATAACTTTCTTTTTTGCACATCTGCAGGGTGCAGACTGTCATCACGAGCAGAATGAACAGCACGATCAGCGTGTGCCACTTGTAATGGTACCAGAAATTTTCGAGTTTTCCCGCGACGCTGCCTCGCGGTTTTATTTCTCTTTCGGGAAGTTTTTCTTCCATCGGGATTCCCTTTCTCGCCGCCGGAACAGACGGGCTTACACTCAATATAGCATACTTGTTTTTCGGTTTCAAGTACCGATTTGTAAATATTATTTTGCCTCCTGCTTCTCTTTCCGATAAGCAAGCGGCCTTTTTCCGACAAAGCGGCGGAACGCACGGATAAAGGCGGACGGAGAAGAAAAGCCGCTTTTTTCGGCCACGAGGCCGACGGGGTCGTCCGTCGCGGCAAGGAGTTCCGCGGCCACAGCCATACGGCACCCGAGAATGTACGTCTGCAGGGTCACGCCCGCGCGGCGGCTGAACTGCGCCGTGAAATAACTGCGGCTGAAACTGAAGCGAGCGGCCACGGTACCTACATCCGTCTGTTCCGTGCAGTGTTCCGCAACATAATCCATGATGGCCCGCACGTCAAACGCATGAGGTGTCGTCTCACAGTCGTGAATCAGCGCCGTCAGAATGCGATAGATATTCCGGGAAACGAGGGCTTCGTCCTCTCGGTCCCGCGTACCGTCCACGACGAGAGAAAACAGCCGTTCCATGTCGAACACGCGGGTAGGAAACACCGGGGCTCCGTACCTTTCCGTGATATACCGTACATACGCTTCGCTGAGAGCGCCTTTGAAGTGAATGAAGGTGAATATCCAGGGGGCTTCGACTGTGAAATATTCGTGGAGGAGCCGGCAGTCAAGAAGCATAACTGTGCCCCGCTCTGCCCGATAAGTATGTCCGCCGATGCGGAGCGTACCGCATCCTTCCGTCGTATACAGCAAAAGAAAACTGTCATATCCGCTGCGCTTGATGTAAAACTTTTCCGCACAGGAGAAGCGGCCGACCCATTCGGCATAATAGTACAGTTCCCTTGCCGTCTGCGTGGAGACACGCATGTACTTTGTATGCTCGGTGCATATTTCCCGCTGAATCCGCATGCATACCTCCGAAAAAAGAACAAATGGTATATTTTCAGGAATAAACGGGCATTGAAGAAGCCACGGTTCCGTCTTATAATGATTGTAGCACAGATTTTCGGAAAATTCAACTGCGAAAGGTCAAAAAAATGCAATTATTCAGGAAATATGAAGGAAATCCGGTCTTCGGAAGCACGAAACTCGGCACGGCGTTTGACGCATACGTATGGAAGGACAACGGTCGTTTCCGCATGGATTTTTCATGGAGAAAGAAAAAATGCACGGCGGTCACTTTCAGTACAGACGGTATACATTGGGAAGAACCGCAGCCGACGCTCGCTCCGAATCCGGCCAGCGGATTTGAGGATGACATCAACCGCAACTGCGTCCTCCGTGTCGGGAATATCTATAAGATGTGGTACACGGGACAGGCGCGCGGACACAGTTATATCGGATATGCCGAGAGCACCGACGGCCTGCATTTTGACAGACGGTGCACGGAGCCGGTTCTTATCTCCGAATACCCGTACGAGGGGATGTCCGTCATGAACCCGTGCGTTCTCTTTGAGGACGGGCGATACAGAATGTGGTACTCGGCCGGAGAAACTTACGAGCCGAACGTTATTGCCTATGCCGAAAGCGAGGACGGCATCGCATGGCGCAAACGCCGCGCCAATCCGATATTTGTCCGCGACGGAAGCCATACATTCGAGCAGGACAGAATCGGCGGCTGTCAGGTGATGAAAACGAACGATATGGGCTACGTCATGTTCTATATCGGCTACCGGGACATCGACACGGCGTGTATCTGCATTGCGCGCTCGGATGACGGAATTGTCGGGTGGGAACGCTCGGTACATAATCCGCTGGTTTCTCCGAACCCCGACGGTTTTGACGCGGACGCATGCTATAAGCCGACGGCCGTCTTTGACGATGCGCGCGGCATGTGGATGCTTTGGTATAACGGAAGAAAAGGAAAAGACGAATATATCGGCCTTGCCGAATACGCGGGTCGGAATCTGTTCGGGAGGTAATTATGCGGGCGGAAGAATATTTTGAAGCTTTTTGTCGCGACGACACGGAGTACGTTCCGACGGACATCGACAACGCACATGCGGCCGACTGGCTCCAAAGGGAAATTCCCGTTCTCGAATGTCCGGACGAAGTCATAGAGAGAACATACTACTTTCGCTTCTGGACCTACAGAAAACATCTGAAATGGACGCCTGACGGATGGGTTGTCACGGAATTTCTGCCGGACGTGCCGTGGGCGGGCAAATACAATGTCATCAACTGCCCCGTCGGCCATCAGTTGGCGGAGGGACGCTGGCTCCGCAACGCCGCCGATTATCTCGGCGATTACATCCGGTTCCTTCTGGACACGCCCTCCGTGTATATGAGTTACAGCACGTGGTTTCTTTGGGGCGCGAAGGATTTTCACGATGTGACCGGCGCATTGCGCCTCCCCGTATTTCTCCGGAAAGCGGGGGCCTACTATTCCCTTTGGGAGAAAAAGCACAAAACAGCCGGTGGACTTTTCCGGTCTGTCGACGACCGGGACGGCATGGAATATTCCGCCGCCGGTACGGTCAACGGAAAGGCCCTCCCCGGCCTCCGTCCCACCCTGAACAGTTACATGTACGGCGACGCAAAAGCACTCTATGATCTGTCCGTTCTGTATGGACGTCCCGAAGCCGTATATGCGAAAAAAGCGGAGAACATTCGTGCTCTCATGAAACGAACGCTCCTGCGCGACGGTTTTTATAAGGCTTATCACCCGCAAGACGGAAATTTTACCGTGAAAAGACCCGACCTGAGTACCATCCCGAGAGAACTTATCGGATACATTCCATGGTATTTCGGCATAAACGACGGCGACCCGGCCGCCTTCGGTCTTTTGGAAGATTCTTCCGTTTTTTCCGCGCCGTACGGACTGACAACGGCGGAACAGGGGGCGGCAAATTTTCTGCGGCCGTATGACCACGAATGTCTCTGGAACGGATATGTCTGGCCGTTTGCCACCTCGCAGGCGCTGACGGCTTTGCTTGTCGCCATGCAGAAAAACAACGGCACGCGGAAAAAGTACACGCCGATGTTCTTCCGCCTTCTGAAGAACTACGCGGCCATGCACAGAAGAACGAGAGAGGACGGCCGCGAGGTGATGTGGATTGATGAGGTGCACGCGCCGTTTGAGAAGGTCTGGACGAGTCGCGAGATTCTGAAAAACAGCGGTTGGCCGACGGGGAAAGGCGGTTTCGAGAGAGGAAAAGACTATAACCATTCCACCTTCTGCGACCTTGTTATCCGCGCACTCAGCGGCATCACGTTCGAGAACGGAACCCCGTCGTTTTCTCCGTTCATTCCGCCCGGCTGGGATAGATTCTGCTTGGATAATCTGTATATTCAGGGGGACAAATATCGGATAAAATACGACAAAACCGGCACACATTACGGAAAAATGGGATTGTTTATTTACAAAAACGGTGTTTTATTGAAAAATTGTCCGGTTGATTGAATAATGAAACACGGATTTTCAATCCGCCTTATGAAACACAACCGTTTGTTCTTTCATGGATATTTTTCCGACCCGGTATCCGTATTCCTCCAGTTCCTTTTTGTATTTCAGAAAAGAATGATCCAACGGTATATCCGCAATGTTCCGTATATCTTCAAATGTCAGTCGAAGAGACGACATTCAGCTGCTATGCACATATTCCCACAGAGAGTCGTATTTGTTCATGACCTTGGGTCCCTTTCTGATTCCCGATTTTCCGTTCTTCCCGAAGAGAGGGCAATTCCTGCCGGAATTGCCCTCTCTTTTTTACGGATGTTTGTATTTCTCTGCCGGCATTGTTTTTTCCGACATTCCGGTGAAAAATCCCGGGTTTCAAGTGGTATACTTCAGTACAGTTTGGCTCCTGCCGGAATATGGTCATCCACCATCAGAAGGTGAAGTTTTTCTTCGCCCTCTTCCTCGTGAACGGCACTGAGGAGCATACCGCAGGACTCGATTCCCATCATGGCGCGCGGTGGGAGGTTGGTGATGGCAATCAGCGTTTTTCCGACCAATTCTTCCGGTTCATAATAGGCATGAATGCCGGAGAGAATGGTGCGGTCCGTGCCGGTTCCGTCATCCAGAGTAAACTGCAGAAGTTTCTTCGACTTCGGCACCGCAGTGCACGCTTTCACCTTGACGGCGCGGAAATCGGACTTTGAAAAGGTGTCGAAATCCACGGATTCGGAGAACAGCGGCTCGATTTTTACTATGGAAAAGTCAATCTTTTCCGGTGCGGCGTCCGGTGCTTTTACAGGCGTCGCTTTGGCGTCCGCTTTTGCGGTCCCGTCACCCAGCGGCTTCATTGTCGGGAACAAAAGAACGTCGCGGATGGACGGCGAGTCGGTCAGGAGCATGACGAGTCTGTCCACGCCGAAGCCGAGACCGCCCGTGGGCGGCATGCCGTACTCCAGCGCGGTGACAAAGTCGTAATCGACTTCCGCGCGACAGTTCGGTTCTTCCGCACGCTTCTTGGCCACCTGTTTCTCAAAACGCTCCTTCTGGTCGATGGGGTCGTTGAGTTCGGAGAAGGCGTTACCGTATTCGGTGCAGTTGATGAAGTACTCAAACCGCTCGGTGAAATCCGGATCGGCGGGCTTTCTTTTGGCCAAGGGGCTGTTCTCGACGGGATAATCGTAAATGAACGTCGGCTGAATCAGTTTATCTTCCACATACGCGTCGAACAGTTCGGCAAGCACCGTACCGCGCGTCGCGTCGGCGGGCACTTCCACATTCTTTTCCTTTGCGGAGGCTCTTGCGTCTTCGTCGTCCTTCCACGCATAATAGTCCACGTCGGCATATTTTTTCACGGCCTCCGCCATGGTCAGCCGTTCCCAGTGACCAAGGTCGATTTCTATGCCCTGATAGGTGATTTTCGTGTCGCCGGTCACTTCTTTGGCCAACATTTTATAGAGTTCCTCGACGAGGTCCATCATGCCGTAATAGTCCGTAAAAGCCTGATAGAGTTCGATGGTGGTAAACTCGGGGTTGTGCTTCGGGTCCATACCCTCATTGCGGAAAATACGGCCGACTTCGTACACACGGTTCATACCGCCGACAATCAGTCTCTTCAGGTAAAGTTCCGTTTCGATACGCAGGTACATGTCCATATCGAGGGTATTGTGATGCGTGACAAAGGGACGGGCGGACGCTCCGATTTCAAGCGGAACGAGAATCGGCGTATCCACTTCGAGGAAACCCTTATTGTCAAGATAGCGACGGATAAGAGTCAGAATCTTCGAGCGTTTGACAAACGTGTCCTTGACTTCGGGATTGACAATCAGGTCGACATATCTCTGACGGTACCGCTGTTCCTGATTGGTCAAGCCGTGGAATTTTTCCGGTAGCGGCAGAAGCGCTTTGGCAAGAAGCACTGCGCTCTTGGCATGGACGGAAACCTCGCCCGTGCGCGTGCGGAAGACCTCGCCTTCCACGCCGATGATGTCGCCGACGTCCCACTTTTTGAAAGCGGCGTAGGCTTCCTCTCCGAGGTCATCGCGGGAAACATAAAGTTGAAGTCTTCCCTGTTCGTCCTGCATATGCGCGAAGGACGCTTATCCCATGTTGCGGCGGCTCGTCAGACGTCCGGCAACGCGAACCGTCATGCTCCGCCCCTCCTCTGTGAGTTTTTCTTCGTTCTGTTCGAATTCGCGCACGATATCGGCGCTCTCGCCCGTCACATCGTATTTTGTGACGGTAAAGGGGTCATGACCCGCCGCCACCAGAGCGGCCAGTTTGTCGCGACGCACCTGAAGTTCACTGGTGCTGTTGTTACACAGGGTGTCGTTGTTTTCCGGCATGTTTTTTTCCTTTCTTACCTTTATTCCTTGGCGCGGCGGACGCTGAGAATTTTGAGATGCTGTTCTCTGACGCCGGTGACGACGACCTCGTCGCCCTCCCGCGAGCCGAGGAGCGCAATACCGATGGGCGAAGAATCGGAGATTTTTCCGTTCTGCGGGTCGGTTTCGTAAGAACCGACGATATGGTATGTCATCTGTTTGTTTCTTTCTTTGTTGAAAAGTTCCACAATGGAGCCGACGCTGATACGGGACTTATCGATTTCGGATTCGTCCACCACTTTGGCGTTGACGATCATTTCGCGCAGTTCCGCAATACGGGAATGAATTTTTCCCTGTTCGGCCTTGGCCTCGTCGTACTCGCTGTTTTCCGACAGGTCGCCGAATGCGCGCGCGGTGGAAATTTCCTTTTTGTTTTCTTCCACACGGACATTGACAAGATAGTCAAGTTCTTTCTGGAGGGCCTGGAAGCCTTCCGTTGTGTAGGTCTTCTGTTCTGCCATAGGTGATTATATCTCCCTGTAAAATTATTTTTTTATCTTTTCAAGAAGGATTTCGTTGGCTTTTTGCAACTGATTGTCGTTCCCGTCATCCGAAAGTTCGAGAATGACGTCCGGCGTAATACCGATACCGTCGTAGTTGACGTCCGACGGCGGGTTGTATCTCGCCACCGTCAGTGTGACGGACGATTTATCGCGCAGAGTCACCGTGGACTGCATGATGCCCTTTTTATAAGTTTGGGTACCGAGGACCGTCGCGTCGAGCAATCCGAAGGCGGGCGTGCTGTAATCGCGCAGAGCCGCGGTGAACAGTTCGCCGGCCGAAGCGGTATAGCCGTTGCAGAGCACGACGGCGGGAACGTTCAGCGTATGGTCGTCGGTGCTGTACATCGGGGACATATATCCGTCGAATGTCGCCACCGGCGTCTCCTTTGGGACAAGATAGGAAAGACAACCGACCACGGATGTCAGTGCGCCGCCGGGGTTGGAGCGCAGGTCGAATACGATGCCGCGCACGCCGGCCGCCTCCAGGGCGTCAATGGCCTTGCGGAACTGGGTGTCGGTGTTGACCTTGAATTCCGTGATACGGACATATCCGATTTTGTTTTCGTCGATGCTGTACGATACGGTCTGTTGGGTCAGGGCTCTGCGTGTTACGGTGAATGTGAGCAGCTCTTCCCCGCGCCGAACGGTGATGGTGACCTCCGTCCCTTCCTCGCCGCGGATTTCGGCCGTTGTCGGCTTGTATCCGAGATCCGAGACAAGTTTGCCCCCCACGGCATAGAGATAATCCCCGACGCGGATGCCTGCTTCTTTGGCGGGGCCGTTGTCGTTTACGGCCGTAATTTCCATACTGCCGTCTTCATAACTGTACTGCACCGTCACGCCGATGCCGACATACTCGCCGGAACGGTCGTCCTCGTATTCTTCGTACTCGGAGGCGGTGCGATAGACAGAATACCGGTCTCCGACGGAAAGAATATAGGAGCGCAGATACGCGTCCGTGACGGCTTCCGTGTCGGCAGGGTCGGTCTGTTCCGAAAGGTTGTCGAGAAAATATTCAGCCGTGGCGCGTGCCATGGAAAGCGCGTCGGGCAGGTCTTTGTAGTAGTAGTCCTCAAACACATACTCTACCGTTACCATTTTTTCGGTCCGGAACGCGGGCATTCCCCACGAAACGAGATACAGTGCCGCCGTCTCCCGCTCTGTCTGCCCTTCGGCCTGCATGGCGGCGCGGATGGCCGCCTCATCCGTCGGAATGTCCTTCCGAAGAGAATTATAGGCAACCGTCAACGAGCGGATAAGCGCGTTGGTGACGGACGAGCGCACCGTGGTGTCCGTACTGTCAAACTCGTCCGCAAGAAAGTTCTCGGCACATGTTCTGGAAAAGGCAAGGACCGTCACCCCGTCCGGAAGGTTTTCGAGATATACCTGCTCATAGGGTTTCAAAGCGGAAGAAACGAATGTCGGAAAATCCCACGCGTGCAGGTATTCCGTCACCGTTCCGTATTCGGCATCCGGGTCGACGGCGACTCTCGCCGCAAGGTCTTCTTTCTTCACGGGGTCTGTCGTGGTTGCACAGGCAGAGAGACATAAACAAAGCAGACAAATCAAAGAGAATGCAAACAAAAGTTTTCTTTTCATATGCACCTCCGCATAATTATCGGTAAAATTACGGATGAACCGAACGTACCGAGTCGGCCGTCCGGTTCACGTTTATATATCAGAATTTCGTGGGTTTGTTCGTCAGATACTTCTTGACCATCAGTGCCACTTTGAAGGTAACAGCATGCTCGAACTCCCGCAGGTCAAGCCCCGTCAGTTTACGGATTTTGTCGAGACGGTATACAAGCGTATTGCGGTGAACAAAGAGGTTGCGCGACGTTTCCGATACGTTGAGGTTGTTCTCGAAGAAGGCCTGTACGGTTTCCAGCGTTTCGCGGTCGAGCGATTCGAGGGAGCCGCGTTTGAAAACTTCCTGCAGGAAGATTTCACAAAGAGTGGTCGGCAACTGGTAAATCAGACGGCCGATGCCGAGGTTTTCGTAGGACATGATGGGACGTTCGATGTCGAACACCTTGCCGACTTCCAGAGAAATTCTCGCTTCCTTGTAAGCCCTCGCGAGGTTTTTCAGACTGTCCACGGTGGAGGAAATACCGATGAGCGCCTTGGCGCTGTACACTGTGTCAAGGTAATTGAGGAGGTCCTGCGCTTCGACTTCAAGGTCCTCCGTCGTGACCTCGGGGGTCAGTTCCAGAACGAGAACGGCATCCTGCTCGTTGATGTTGATGACATACCCGCGTTTCTCTTCGGTAATGAAACCGGTCACCATTTCGTACGCCGTCAGTTCCATGCCCACGGGAAATTTGATAACCCATACGGAACGGCACCCTTCGTTGTCAAAATGGAGTTCGTTCGATTTTACGTAAATATCGCTCGGTAGTATGTTGTCGAGAATGATATTTTTTATGAAGGCGACTTTATCGTACTTCTCGTCGTACAGTTCTTTCAGGTTGTCGAACGCGATGGCCAGAACCTGTAGCATGGTGGACGCATATGCGTCGTCCCCTTCCACAAAAACGATGCTGGCATTTTTATTCGCACTGTTGATGGAACGGTACGTATACCCTTCGTACACGAGAACGCCCGCCGGAGAAACGTAGGAAAGTTCCTCTCGGATTCTCTGTTTCAACTCGCCGATTTTGCCGAGCTCACTGCAGGCGATGACAATGCCGTTTTCGTCGATGACGCCTATGGTACGTCCGACGACGTCTTTCATCTGGTGAACGACATTCTGAAACAAGCGATTGGACATAATTCTTCTCCTTCTTCATTGGCCGGCTTTTGTACATACTGACCTATATTCTACCGCATTTTTTGTCACTTTTCAATAGTTTTTCAAAAATTTTTGGTAAAAGTGCAAAAAAAATTTCTGAAAATTTGTACAATTTACCGAAAAATTTGGGGGACAAACCGTCAGTCATTTAACTCGTAACGGTAAGAAACGGCGGAAAGGATGTAATCGGGAGCGGTTTCACAGCGCAGAATCCGGGGGCCGAGTCCGACCGGAATACATCCGGCCGCAGTCGCTGCCGTCGCTTCCTCGGAAGAAAATCCTCCTTCGCATCCGACGATAACGGCAACGGTGCGCGGAGTTTCCCTGTGAGCAAGTACGGCGCGCAGGGAGGTTGTTCCCTCCCCTTCATAGCAGAAAAGGGGAAGTTCCGCCTGCACGGCCGCCGAAAGCATATCGGCAAACGGCAGCGGTTCCGACACCTGCGGCAACCGGGAACGGCCGCATTGTTTGGCAGCCTCCTCCGCTATGCGGTTGAGGCGTTCGCCCTGCCGCTTTGCTTTGTCCGCCTTCGGGATTTTCACACACCGGGACGAAATGAACGGCACCACGCGCGCGGCACCGAGTTCCACCGCCTTCTGTATCACGGTTTCCAGTTTGTCACCCTTGGGATACCCCATATATAGTGTAATGTCGAGCGGCGACTCCGTATGCCCCGTGCCGCTGGACAAAATGTCGCAGAGAACCTCTTCGTCCCGGATGCGACAAAGGCGGCAGTGATATTCTCCGCCGTCTCTGTCGCACACGACAAGCGTATCGCCGACGGCCATGCGCAGAGCACGGGCAATGTGGTAGGCGTCCTCGCCCGTGATGCGGACGGTATCGCCGTCTATCTGCGATGCGGGTACAAAAAAGCGCGGCATGGTTCAGTCCTTTCTGACAAACAGGGCAATCCAATCGTTTTCCGTCAGTTCCTTGTCGATACGGAAGCCGTAACTTTCACAGGCGCGGCGGATTTCGTCCGCGCGCGGGGCGATAATGCCGGAGAGAATCAAGGGTGCCCCCGGCTTCAGATACCGGCCGATGTCCGGCAGCATACGAAGGATAATGTCGGCCACGATATTGGCAACGCAGATGTCGTACGGCCCCTCCGAAAGGTCCACACCCGAAAGAAGGTCGGAGACATCCACGGTGATATTGTCGCAGCCGTCGCTTGCGGCATTGTCCCGCGCCACTTTCACGGCCACGGGGTCGATGTCATAGGCGTGACAGGAGGAGGCGCCGAGTTTTGAGGCGCAAATCGAGAGAATACCGGAGCCGGTGCCGACGTCCAGCAGCCGTTCCCCGCCGTGCAACTCCTCCTGCAGAAGCAGGATGACAAGACGCGTCGTCTCGTGCGTTCCCGTGCCGAAGGCCATACCGGGATCCATGCGGACAATGACCTCACCGGGCGCGGCGCGGTATGTTTCCCATGCCGGCACCACCGTCACCCGGCCGAGAGGCACAGGTTTATAGTACTTTTTCCACGACTGTGCCCAGTCGTCCTCATTCAGCCCGGAAAGTTCCGTTTTTACGTCCATGTCAAGCGAGCGGAAACGCTCCTTCAGAAAGTGCGTATACTCGGCGAGCGGCTCCTCTTCGGGGACAAACAGCGAAACGCGTACCGTTTCGCGGTCGGCATGCAGAATCTCCTCGTCCACAAGTTCGCCGTACATGCCGTTCAGAGAAAAGTCGCTGTAGTCCTCAATCATCAGACCGGTTGACAGCATGCTCATGACCGCGCATATCGTGTCGAGGTCTGCCGTTTTTCCCGTCACCGTCAGTTTTGTCCATTGCCTTGCCATTGCCATTCTCCTTTATCTTTTTCCTCCGCATTGCGGCGGATTGTCTCATTTGTGTCAAGTCCTATTTGCTTTTTCAGCGTTTTTTCGTCCGGGAACACACGTTCGTCGCGCAGGTGTTCAAGAAGAAAAATGCGGATTTTATTTCCGTAGAGACTTCCGTTGTACCCCACAAGATAACTCTCTGCATGCATAGGGCGTGTGCCGAATGTCGGACATGTGCCGATATTTGTCACCGCGTCGCAGAGCACACCGCCCACGTCCGCCGCCGAGCGATACACGCCCGCGCGAGGCAGGCATATGCCCTCGGGAAAGGAAAGATTGACGGTGGGAATTCCCAGAGTGTGTCCGACACCGCGGCCGTGCTCCACCCGTCCCGACACGCGGTAGGGTGCACCGAGCAGGCGCGCGGCGGTTTTCATATCGCCCGCACCGATATACGCGCGTATTTCCGTGGCCGACACGGGCACGCCGCCCTCCGTCATAGGCGGCATGACCGTACAGGTGCCGCCGGCCGCCGCCATCAGACGGAAAAGCAGATTCGCGTCGCCGACGGCACCGCGGCCGAAGCGGAAGTTATATCCGCAGACGGCGTGACGGACGCCGAGTTCTCCGACAAGAATTTCTCTGACAAACGTCTTGGCTTCCACAGAAGCCACGTCGGAAAATTCCGCAAGGATGGTTCGTCCGACCCCGAGCGACGAAAAAACAGCCAGTTTTTCTTCCGTTGTATAAATACGCGGCGTGCCGGGTTTCAGCATCCGGTTTTCCGCCGTAAAGGTAAAAACGCAGGCTTCGAGCCCTTCCGATCCCGCCCGTGTCACGGCCTCCGAAATCAGCCGTCGGTGCGCCACGTGCACGCCGTCGAAAAAGCCGAGAGCCGCAACTCTGCACCCGGGAAGTGTCATGCCGCGGGTATATGCCGTCGTGTCCGTTTTCGCCGCCTCCTTCGTTTTTACAATTCAAGTATATATTATAAACGGAAGGAATACTTTTGTCAACCGCCGCGCGGATAAATAACGATTGACAAGTGCCCCACGGTGTGTTAAAATAGATGTCGGCGGGATTCCGCCGCCGATAAAAGAACATCAAGGAGACCGGTCATGAAACTCAATTACAACCGCACAGTTTTCGTCGGCTTCGCATTCTTTCTGATTTGCTCTTTCTGGCAAGCGTACGACAGCATTGTCCCCCTGATTCTGACCAACAAGTTCGGCATGGAACAGACCTGGTCGGGATTCATTATGTCCCTCGACAACATTTTCGCCATCTTCATGCTTCCCCTGTTCGGCACATTGTCGGACAAAACCAAAACAAAATACGGAAAACGCACGCCCTATATTTTCTTCGGAACCATTGCGGCGGCGGTGTCCCTCTCCCTGCTCGGCCTTATGCCTTCTCTTTTCGGATTCATTGCCATGCTTCTTCTCTGCCTCATTTCCATGGCAACCTTCCGCTCCCCCGCCGTGGCGCTGATGCCCGACGTTACGGAAAAGCCCCTGCGTTCCAAGGGTAACGCCGTCATCAACCTGATGGGTACGGCCGGCGGTATTATCGTTCTCGTGCTCGGCATCGTCTTCAAAACCAGCACGCCGGGGAAATCCGATTTCACGTTTTTCCTCATCTCCGTAGCCGCACTGATGTTGGCCGCCCTTGTTGTCTTTCTCTTCACCGTGAAGGAGCCGCTGTGGGCAAAAGAGGCCGCCGATGCAGACGCCGCCCTGCAGGAAAAAGAAGAAAAAGCCGAAGCGGACGGCGTTATTGTTCAGAAAGAGGACAAATCTCCCCGCGGAAAAACTCTGTCGCTGATTTTCCTTCTCGCATCCGTCGCACTTTGGTATATCGGCTATAATGCCGTAACGAGCAAATATTCCGTTTATGCCACCAACGTGTTGGGCGTCAACTACAACGTCACCCTGATGGTCGCGCAGGTGGCCGCCGTGATTGCCTATATTCCCGTCGGCATCATCGCCTCCAAGTTCGGCCGCAAAAAGACCATTCTGTTCGGCGTGTTCCTTCTTGCAACTGCATTCGGTCTTGCCGCCTTTGTCAAACCCGGCACGCCCGAAATTCTCATGTACCTGCTCTTCTCCGTGGCCGGTATCGGCTGGGCAACCATCAACGTCAATTCCTTCCCCATGGTGGTAGAGCTGGCTTCCATGTCCGAAACGGGAAAATATACGGGATACTATTACACCGCATCCATGGCGGCGCAGGTGGTCACGCCTATCTTTTCCGGCTTTCTGATTGACAGAATCGGCTGGCATATTTTCTTCCCGTATGCCACCGTGTTTGCCGCTCTTGCCTTCGTCACCATGTGTTTTGTCCGTCACGGAGATTCCATGCCGACCCCGGCGATCTCCGTTCTTGAGAACTTCTCGACAGACGACTGACGGAGGCATATATGACAGCACTTATCATTGTCCTTTCCGTTCTTCTTTTTCTCCTTCTTCTCTGGCTTTTCCTCGTCTCGCCGTCCCCTTGCAAAAAAGGTGCCCGCGCTTTTACATCCGTACGGTATGCGCACCGCGGCCTTCACGGAGCGGGCGTTGCGGAAAATTCTCTTTCCGCCTTCCGCCTGGCCGTCGGGGCCGGATACGGCATCGAACTTGACGTTCGTGTGTCAAAGGACGGCAAAGTCGTCATCTGTCACGACCCCGACCTGCGGCGCGTCGCGGGGCTTGACCGCCGCGTCAAGGATATGACGGCGGAAGAACTTGCCGCCGTCTCCCTTTGCGGCACGAAAGACGGCGTTCCCCTTCTTACGGACGTACTTGCACTCGTGAACGGCCGCGTGCCGCTTCTGATTGAAATCAAAGAAGACACCGCCGCCGATCGGGACGTTACGCCGAAACTTCTGAATATTCTGAAAGAATACCGCGGCCCCGTCATGATAGAGTCGTTCAATCCCCTCTCGCTCTCGAGGGTAAGAAAAGCGGCGCCGCATATTGTGCGCGGCCTTCTTTGCGACCACTATTTCAAAGACAAAAAGATGCGCACTTTGCAATTTTTTGCCATGGAACGCTTCTTTCTGAATTTTCTTTGCCGTCCGCAGTTCATCGCGTACGATATCGACGAGCGGAATTTCCTTCCGTACCGGATTTTCTCGGCCGTGTTCCGCCCCGTGCGTTTTGCATGGACGGTGCGGAGCGCCGAGGTCGAGGCAGACGCACGTGCGCACGGTTTTGACGATGTGATATTTGAACACTATATTCCCGAAGAAATGAGATAAACATGAAATTGCCCCTTGTTGCCACCTGTCTGTTCGGTCTTGAGCACCTGCTCGGCGAAGAAATCGACGCGCTCGGATACGAACGCATTTCCACCATGGACGGCCGCGTGACCTTTGCCGCAGATGCGGAAGGCGTCGCGCTGTCCAATGTGTTCTTACGGTATGCCGAACGCGTGTACATTCAGATAGGAAAGTTTCACGCGGCGACGTTCGATGAACTCTTTGAGGGTACCCGCGCCCTGCCGTGGAGCGACTTTATCGGAAAAAGAGACGCGTTTCCCGTCAAAGGGCATTCCATCCGTTCCGCGCTGACGTCTCTGCCCGACTGCCAGTCCATCATCAAAAAAGCCGTGGCGGTCTCACTCTCGGCCGTGTACGGACTGCCCGTCCTGCCGGAGGACGGCGTGAAATATCAGATAGAATTTTTCCTGTTCAACGACGAAGCCACGCTGATGATTGACACGTCCGGCATACCTCTGCATAAGCGCGGGTACCGCAAGGAGTCCAACGGCGCACCGCTGCGAGAGACGCTGGCGGCGGCCATGGCCGCGCTCTCCCGCCCGAGAGAGGATGTTCTCTTCTGGGACCCCATGTGCGGCAGCGGTACCATTGCCATTGAAGCCGCCATGCTGATAAACCGTATCGCCCCCGGTCGGCACCGCGCCTTCGCGGCGGAAGATTTCCCGTTCATCGGCAAAGACGCCTTCGCGAGAGCGAGAGAGGAAGCGGACGACACGGCGCTGACGACGAAGTTCGAGGCTTATGCCTCGGACATCGACCCCGACTGCATCGCCCTGACCATAAAGACCGCCAAGGCCGCCGGGGTGAACCGCTATATCAAAGTCATGCGGCAGGACTGCCGTACCGTTGCGGCCGATGGCCGCCGCGGCACCATTGTCACAAACCCGCCGTACGGCGAACGGCTCGGCACGGTGGCAGAAGCGGAAGCGCTTTACCGCGACATGGGCGTGCATTTTCGTTCCCTTGCCCCGTGGCAGGTGTATATCCTGACGTCGCATCCGCAGTTTGAACGGTTCTACGGCAAACGAGCGGATAAAATCCGCAAATTGTACAACGGTATGATTCCCTGCTATCTGTACCAGTATTTCAAAAATGAAAGAACAAAAGGCAAATAATTATGTGCAATAAAAAACGGCCGTCCCGAAAGACGGCCGTTTTTTATTGCACATAAGGAATTTTTTCTTATCTCGCGTTGTTGATGAAATCGCGCTGGAGTTCTTCAATCTTCAACTGTTTGTAGTCCTTGATGGCGGAATACAGTTGCGTAATCTGATTACATCTCCAATAGGAAAGCGCGAAGGTATGCCAGCGGGTGTTGCCGAAATTGATGTATCCGCCGCTGCCGAACGGATCCGATACCTGCTCAAGGTTGTAAAGAATGCCGAGGGCATCTTCCACCACTTTGTCGTGGGAGGAAACAACGTTTTCCTTCATGTTCAGAAGGAGCTCAACGTTCTTCGTCGTGACGGCCTTGTTGTAGCCGAGCGCCCACTCGTAGTACTCTTTCAGAATATCGGTGGAGTTGACGGAGTTGTAGTTGATAAAGGCGCAGGCCGCATCCACATTCGAGCACTTGGAGGAAAGCGCGAACACTTTTCCGCAGTTGTGAATGGCGGTCTGATACTCGCCCTCTGCCGTTAGTTTGGCCACGGGCGCCACGGCGAAGCCGAGAGAGCCGGTGTCCTCGTCCCACATGTTCTGGTAAGCCTTCTTTTCGATGGCGCCGAGAACGGCCGAGGGGTTGATAAGAAGACGGTTCTTGACGAACATATCTTCCGCCTGTTTGGTGTGTCCTTGATAAAGGATAACTCCGGATGTACCGCTGGCAGCATACGTCTGGTCACGTTGGCCATCCGTGCCCGCAATCCGGGTATACAGCATATTGCAAACATCCACCAGCGACTGCGGGCAGGTTTCCGGGTAACTGTACACGTATTCGCCGTTATCGCCCACCGTGCGGTTGACAATCTTCATAGAAGAAGAATACATGGCCGCCGAGGTGGCAAGACCGGACGTGTAAGACATTGCGATACCCGCGACGCTGTCGCCCGCCAGGGAATACCCGCCGTTTCTGTCCGGTTTTTTCACGGCATTGGTGTATTCGATGATTTTCGTCCACGTCCACTCGCCGTTGTTAATCATGGCGTAGAAGTCGTTCAGGTTGACAATACCGTTGTTGTCATAGTCGCCCGTAACGTCCGTAACCGTGTTGAGCAGCGTCAGGCTGACGGGCATGACAAGGTAGGAACGCGGAAGGTCGAAAGAATAGTCCGACGCGATAAGATACATAATCTTCGTCGAGAACGTCAGATCCTGCATGTACTCCCAGTAATATCCGCGCGTGTCCTCTTCGGGATTATAAGTATCGTAGAAACAGCCGAGGTATTCGTTGCCGTAGATGTTTTTGAAGTAACCGCGGATGGAGGCACCCACCATATCGTAAAGCAGGTTGTAATAAATGTCGGGTGTGTTGTCCGCCGCCGTTTCCGTAGCGATGCGGTCGAGAACTTCGCCCCATCCCACATCGGATACATACACATACGACATCGTCACATGCGTCACGCTCGTAGCGGTGGCGTTTCTCGTGATGACCTGACGGAGAATACCGTCGTCAACGGAGGCAATGGTGTTACCGGTGTTGATGTTGCTCTGCGTCCATTCGCCGGAAACGAAGGCTTTACCGCCGGCTTCCAGTTCGCCCCCGTTGGAGTAATCGCTGACGCTCATGACGAGGTTCGCCGCGTCCCAAGGGTAGGACTTGCCGTCAAATTCATCCTGCCACGGGTCTGCCGCGGCCGCTTCGCGTTTGTAGCCGCAAAGGGTGCAAACGTTGTTCGAGAACTGGTGCGCCGTCGTGGTCGTGTAGCCGCAGTCGGGGCAGGTTCCCTTGTGGTTCTTGGCATTGACTTTTTCGTATGTCATGTTCGGATGGTCGCAAACCGGCTCTTTTCCGCAGGAAGAGAGCACCGCGGCACAGCCGACAAGCATGGAAAGCAGAAGAACCAAAGACAGAATTTTTTTCATAGTTTCTCCTTTTTGTTTTTATTGGTTTTTCCAT